>JAJDDU010000549.1 GCA_029260155.1 Phycisphaerae bacterium
GCGTGGATCATCTCGACACGCCGGTTCTGGTCGTGCTCGGGCACACAGGGTGCGGCGCGGTGACGGCCGTTGCGACGGGTGCGGAACTACACGGCAGCATTCCGCCGCTGGTGGACAACATCAAACCGGCTGTCGAGGCGGCGCAAAAGGAGCATCCCCATTTGCGCGGTCGCGCTCTGGTTCCCGAAGCCGTCAAAGCCAACGTCTGGCAATCAATCGACAACCTGCTCAGAATCAGCCCGGCTACGCGTAGGCGGGTGCAGGGCGACACACTCGACGTCGTTGGTGCAATCTATGACATCAAGAGTGGCCACGTTGACTGGCTGGGCGCGCACCCGCAACAGGATCGGCTACTGGCGTACACCGGTGGACCTTCGCACGATCAAGCGATGTCCGTTCATCCTGCACATGGTGATGGCGCGGAACACGGCGACACCGCCGTCGCCGGGTATTCGCACGTCTCCGCCGCGGACCAAGCCGCCGTCGCCGGCATCATGAAGGAACTCGCGAGCAACAAGACGCCCGCCAAGCACGAGAAGGCGGTCTCGATCGCGGGGCACGGCGACACATGGCTGTACTTGATTGGCGCCGTCGTCTTCCTTGTGGCCGTCGGACTGAGTTTCTACTTCGCACGAAGAACCGATCAGACGGGCAACACGCGCCTGCGATGGACCCTCGGAGCCAAGCTGATCAGCGGGTCTTCCATCGTCATTCTCGGGATGACGGGAGCGTCCATGTACGGCCTGACGTCGATGGCAAGTATCGGGGCGCAGCTCGATGAGATGTCGGAAGAGATCATCCCACTTACGAATTCGTGTATGGGGATCGACGTACATCTGCTTGAGCAGGGAATCGCGTTGGAACGTGCGTTCCGCTTTGGCAGGGAGGATGGCGCTCACGCCGAGGTACTGTTCAACGAGAGCGTCAAGCGGTTCGAGGACAATGCCCGGCTAACGGACAATGGACTCGCAGACGCGGAGAAGTTCCTCGAAGAGATGCAGGCCCACACTGAGGAAGGTGCGGCGGTCATCGTCCACGCCATGAAGACTCTGACCATGATCGATGTCGAGCGTCACGAGCTCGAGATCATGGCCGACATGCGAACCAGCAGGAGGTCTTCAAGACGTACGACGCCCTCGCTGCAGGCGCCCTGGAGGTATGCACCAAGCCGGAGACAGGCAGCCCACAAGGCCAGGCAGAGTGGGACAGTCGGCGCCGCCGCTCAGGTTGCGGTGACGCGGCTCCGGCCACGTGCGACGTTCCCGAAGAGTGATTCGAGCTATGGGGATGGGCTGTCGGTGATCGGTGCCGCAAGATGCAAACGGAAGATCGTCGTCATCGGCGCTTCGACCGGCGGTCCGGCGGCCGGGAAGGAAATTCTCGGCAACCTCCCCCGGGAATTCCCCTTGCCAATTCTGGTGGCGATCCACTGCAGCAGCCGCCTGTCCTCGTCCGTTGCCGGCTGGTTTGATCGGGAGTGTTCGCTGCACGTGTCTGACGCACGGGACGGGGAGCTTCTGCCGGAGGAGCCAGGCGTGGTACTCACCGCTCCGCCGGCTCGAAACCTGAGAATTTGCGGGGGTCGGACGGTCCTTGTCGATGCTGCCGACAACATTGGTTGCACGCCTTCCGTCGATGAGCTGTTCACGTCGGCCGCGGCAAACCTCGGTGACGCGACGATCGGCGTTCTGCTCACCGGCATGGGGGCCGACGGTGCGGAGGGGCTCAAACGTATCAAGGATCTTGGCGGATGCACGATCACTCAAGATGAAGACTCGTGCGTCGTCTTCGGGATGCCCGCTGCGGCGATCAAGCTCGGGGCAGCTGAACACATTACACCGCTTCACAACATTCCCGAACTACTGATCCAACTGACAGGACAGTCGCGCCGGACGGACAAGCCGACAGGAGTGACCCCATGACTTCTACTGAATCAACTGCGGCGACGCTCTTGGTTGTGGATGACAGCATTACCGTCAGAATGTCGTTGCGAGACGCGTTCGTAGAGCAAGGCTACGAGGTCTGTGTGGCGGAGAGTGGTGAGGAGGCGCTTGCGCTTATTCGGTCTGAGAGTGTCGATGTCATGGTTCGTGACCTCGTCATGCCGGGCAAGAGCGGCGTGGACGTCCTGCGCGAAGTCAAGGCGGATGAGAGCCTGGCCTCGATCCCCATTCTTCTCCTGACCGCTGTCGCGAATCGCAAGGATCTCGTCTCGTGCCTGAACATGGGGGCGGACGACTTTGTCGTCAAGCCGTGGGACGAACGCGAGCTACTGGGGCGACTCCGGTCAATGGTGCGTCTCAAGCGTGCGCTCGACGCAGCAATAGCTGCCCGAAATACGGCAGAGGATGCAACGCGGTCCAAGAGCGAGTTCCTCGCGAACATGAGCCACGAAATCCGCACGCCCATGACGGCCATCCTGGGTTTCACGGAGAACCTGCTGGACCCGGACCTTTCAGATTCGGAAAGGGTCACCGCGCTTGACACTGCCCGTAATGGACGGCTACGAAGCCACCGGACTGCTTCGCGAAAAGACCTACACCGGGTCGATCATCGCCCTGACCGCTCACGCGATGGCCGGCGATCGTCAGAAGTGTATCAAAGCAGGGTGTGACGATTACGCCACCAAGCCCATCGACCGGAGGAAGATGATCGAGACGATTCGCCGAAACCGACAGCCAGCGACTGCCGCTGTGTGATCAGGACAGCTCGCTCCAAACCACGAACAACAGCCGCCACGCCGGCACCCAACCCATCGACCGACCAGGAATACCGGTCGGCCTCGCCAGTCCCAGGTTCGAGATATCAGTCCTCAAGCTGGGTTCACTTGGGAACCAGTCCGTCCTTATCTCCGGAAGCTTAGTCCCCCAGGTCACCTGTGGGGCGTTCATGGGTCGCGGCAAGATCGACCGCCCCCTCGTCACCCAGTCTCGACTTGCGATCGCACGATGCCCTTAGCGCCTGCAGGCGAGCAACGCGCCAGTGCTCCGGCTTCATCACACCGCTGCTCCGCAATAGTGCCTCTTCAATGAGCGCCAACGCCTCGGTGTATTCCGACTTCGCGGTTAGGATTGATGCGAGATCGTACAATGCGGATATCGTATCGGCGTGTTCGCCTCCAACTGTCTGCCGATGGCGGTCAAGGACATACCTCAGGAGCGTCTCTGCCTCATCGGTCCGGTTCAGTGCGTGCCACGCGCGCGCTTTCGTGGTGAGGGCGTAGAGCGTGCGCCAGTCGTCATCACCGAACATGAGCTGGAATCCGTCGCACGCAAGCTGCGCAAGCCCCTCGGCTTCTACGACTCTGTCGGTCACGATAAGAACGCGAGCCAGAATCGCCTCGCCGTAGTGAAGATTCGTGCCATGCCCCTTCGGCGTTCGTTCATGCTGTGCGATTAGGTCGCGCAGCATCGTCTCTGCCTCGATGAACCTACCCTGTTGGCGCAACACATTCGCGAGGTTGGCGAGGGCGCTGATCGGAAAGACATGTTTGGGACCACTCATGCGAGAGTGCACGTCCAGCGTTTGCCTGCCCAAGGACTCGGCTTCGACAAGCCTTCCCTGTCGCTCAAGCAGCACCGCGAGCCAAGCCATGGCGTTGACAGTTTGATCATGCTCTTCACCATACGCCGTGAGATAGTCCGCGTACCCTCTACGCACATAGGTTTCAGCCGTATCGACAAGCCCCACCTGCTGATACGTATTGCCAATCGCCGTATAGATGGGAGCCCTAACCTCCGGCCTGTTCGGAAACCGAGCCTCAAGTTCATCGGGGACGCGCTCAAACAGTTCGAGTACCGTTAGGTCGCGCCCGCGCGTGTCGTGCGAGGGCGACTCGAGCAAATCGTGCAGAAAGCGGTTCACATCTGTAGTCGTGCGCAGCTGCGTTCTTGCTTTGAGCCCCTGCCAAGTGGTTCCAACTGCGGCGCCCATGATCGCCAGCATTGCAAACACTAGCGTCGCCGCGAAGGCTCTGTTCTGACGCGCGAAACGGCGGAGTTGTTGCAGCGCCGTCGCCCTGCGCGCGACGATGGGTCTATGCTGAAGATAACGTTGAATGTCCTTCGCAAAGTCAAGTGCGGATTGGTATCGGGAAGCTCTATCTTTCTCGAGCGCTTTGCCCAAGATAGTCTCGATTTCTCCACGAAAAACTCGGTTGATCGAACTGAGTGGGGTCGGATCGTCCTGGCCAATGATCCTGACGGCCTCTGGAATCGGCTTATTCGATAGGTCGTACGGGAGTCGCCCCGTAAGCAATTCATAGGTGACGACGCCAAGCGCGTAGATGTCTGATCGCGTGTCGAGTTCGTCCGAGGGGCCCGCGACCTGCTCGGGGCTCATGTAGGCGATCGTTCCGATCAGTTTCCCGACCTCTGTCTTGAGTGTCGTCACCAGGACATCTTGGTCGATCACGCGGGCCACGCCGAAGTCCAGCACCTTGGGCTGCCCGCTCGCATCGACCATGATGTTGGGTGGCTTAAGGTCACGATGAACGATCCCATGTTCATGCGCATGGTGAACCGCCTCCGCTATTCTCGCCACCAGCGCTAGCCGGTCGCGGATCGCAAGGTCGTTTTCCTCCGCATATTGAGTGACCGTGACTCCTTCGACCAGTTCCATGGCATAGAACGGTCGGCTCCCCCGTTCGCCCAAGCTCGCCCCGGATTCGATGATCTTCGCGATACCCGGATGCTTCAGGCGCGCTAGCAATTGTGTTTCGCGCTGGAAACGCTTGACGGCCTCGCGATTGCCAAGCCCGACGCGCAACACCTTCAATGCTACTGCGCGGCGCGTGTCGTCGTGAATCGCACGGTATACTATTCCCATTCCACCCGCGCCGATGACGTTTTGAACCGTGTAGTCACCGACTTTGGCGCCGCGACCAAGCAATCCCTCCCGGTCCGCGAGGTCTGACGCCCAGTTCGAAGCGGCCTCGCTCAAGGCAGGTTTTGCGAGGAACTCTTGACCTTGGTCATGCTGAGACAGAAGACGTTCGACTTCGCCACGAAGCTGGGAGTCACTCCCGCATGCCAAAGCAACATGCTCGTTCCGGCTGCCCGCAGGCCGCTCGATCGCGTCGTGAAAAATGCGCTTCACCTCTGCCCACCGCTCAGGCGACATGTTCATCCCCCTTGGATATCTCCCCGCGCAGCCACGCCTTGGCGAAGGTCCACTCTCGGTGGACGGTGCGCTCCGCTACGCCAACGACCTGGGCGGTTTCTTTGGCCGTCAAGCCGCCGAAGAACCGTAACTCGACGATTCTGCATTGCTGAGGATCGAGTTCCGCGAGTGCGCACATGGCCTCGTCAAGAGCGAGGAGATCAAGCGACTTCTCAGACAGGAGGGGCGTGTCGATCGTCAGTTCCATCCTCGCGGCACTACCCCCTCGTTTGTCACACTGACGAGCCTTTGCGTGGTTGACGAGAATACGGCGCATCATCGTTGCGGCGATGGCGAGAAAGTGCGCCCGGCCAGTCCAGTGGACGCGACTTTGATCCACAAGCCGCACGTAGGTCTCATGAACCAGCGCGGTGGCCTGCAGAGTGTGTCCGGAGCGCTCGTGCTGCAAGTGCCTGACCGCGATAGCGCGCAATTCGTCATAGACGAGGGGCAGGATTGCGTCTGCGGAGCATTCCTCACCCGTGCTGATGGCGTTGAGGATTCGGGTCAGGTCTTTGGGGCTATCAGCGAACATGGAACACCGAACCGAATATTTCTTGACGTCTGATGGCAGTTTTCTACGCCGTTTCTTGCGTTACACCGAGAGGCCGGGGTTTCGCGGAACCTGGGGGCGGTGCTGCGCCGACGCCCCAAACATTATACCAGGAAGGACCCCAGCCATCGATTGACAGGGGTCGGAAACCCGTTGAGCGAGCCCAAGGCCGCTGGCTGCCGGTTTTCCCGGACGCTGCAGAGGAACTGAAGCTCGCAGGACGATCGGCGATCCCGGCGTTCCTACCATTGGCGCGCGAAGGTGAAGTTGAGCTGGGCTAGCTTCTTTGAAGGACGTGCTGCAATGTCAAGCGTACATCGCTGACAAGAAGGGGAAAGACGGATGATCTACAGACTACGAGGCAACACGATCGCGATTGGGGTGGCCGTACTTACGCTGATGGCATCGCCGGGAACGTCCATGGGGGCTCCCCTGGGTACGGGCTTCACCTACCAAGGCCAGTTGAAACTGCTCGGCAATCCGCTAAGCGATACGGCTGACTTCGAGTTCACCCTCTGGGGCGCGGCAACGGGCGGAGCGGCAATCGGTGCGGTGGACGCGCATCCAGGCGTAAATGTCGTGAACGGGTTATTCACGGTCCAACTCGACCTCGGCAGCAACGTCTTCGAAGGCGATGCCCGATGGTTGAACATCCGCGTCGCATACCCAGCAGGTGGCTCTTATGTCACGCTAAGTCCACGTCAACCGATCACGCCGGTGCCCTATGCCACAAAAGCGATAGAGACCGTCGGGATTGACGGCCATTCGTTGGACGCTGTGGACGGTTCCCCGGCTGATGCCGTGTACGTGAACGCCGGCGGTCAAGTCCGGTTGAGCCACGGTGGGCTGAACGTCTACGACGACGCCGGACACGGGATTTCATTCACCAGCGACGAATTCAGCTTCAACGAAAAAACGAGCGAGGATCCGGTGTACGACTACCGCAGCGATTCCGACACGCACACGTTCTATACGAACGGCGAGCGGGTCTTGAGCATCGCCAACAACGCGAGCGTCGGGATCGGCATGGCCTGGAACGAAGATCCAGCCGCCAAGCTGCACATCAACGGGACAGCGGGCACCGACGGTATCATGTTCCCTGACGGCACGCTTCAAACCACCGCGGCCACCGGCGATGGCGGCAGTTCGCCCTGGAGTGAATCCGCCAGCAACATCTTCTACAACACCGGCAACGTTGGAATCGGCACGGACTCGCCGACATCGTCGCTCCATGTCATAACCGACGCCTGGAACCCGATTCGCAGTGAAACCACCGCGGCTGACGGGCATGGTTTGTACGCCCGTGCCACCTCCACCAGCGGAATAACCTACGGCGTACACGCAACGGCGGCGAGCACGGGAGGCCGTGGCGTGTACGGCAGTGCCACCGCCGACAGCGGATCGACCGAGGGTGTGCACGGCCGGAGTGCAAGTCCCAGTGGCCGGGGTGTATTCGGCCTTGCCGCCTCTAATAGTGGAACGAACTTCGGCGTGTACGGCACAACCTTCAGCCCCGACGGTTACGCAGGCTACTTCACCGGCGGACGCAACTACTTCGAAGGCGATGTCGGCATCGGCACGGAATCGCCCGATTATCCGCTTCATGTCGAAACGAGCAGCGATCGTGCGATTTCCGCCACGACCAGCAGCAGCAACTTCGCCCGCGGTGTGAGCGGGATTGCCAGCGCCCCGACCGGGGTCACCTACGGTGTCCGCGGTGAGAGCGCAAGTGCGGCGGGCCGCGGCGTAATGGGCTATGCCTCCGCTCAGAGTGGGAGCAATCGCGGTGGTTGGTTCACAAGCGAGAGCACAAGCGGCATCGGGGTGGCCGCTCGGGCCAATGCCTTCAGCGGGACAACCTACGGCGTGTGGGGCGAAACCGCGAGCCCCGACGGCTATGCAGGCTACTTCCTCGGCGGACGCAACTACTTCGAAGGCAATGTCGGAATTGGCACGGACACACCTGAACATCCGCTCCATGTAGAAACGAGCCGTACTGGCTTGCCTACCAACGAGAACCCTGCGATTTCTGCCACGAATTGGAGCACCGACAGCCACGCAACAGGGGTGCTCGGTCAGGCCAAGAACGCCACCGGATTCAATTACGGTTTGCGCGGCGAGAGCGAGGGCGATATTGGTCGAGGTGTTTATGGTG
>JAJDDU010000550.1 GCA_029260155.1 Phycisphaerae bacterium
CCGCGCCGAGTCCGCGGCCTGTCCATCCGCCCGATGCGATGGCGGCGAGCGATTGAACGATTTGATAATCCGTCTTGCCGGGGTCGTCCCAGATGTCGCGGTAGGAGAAGAGTCTTACCATACGGTACGGCTGGGAGACCACGAAGTAGTACACCGCGCCCGCCACCGGCACGATCCACGCTGCGACTGTGGCCAGCGTACAGCCGCGGACGAGAATCATGCAGGCCGCCACCGTACCGAGGAGCACAGCGCTTCCGAAATCCTCTTGCACGACGAGGCCGCACACCACGGCGATTGCGATGATCGGTATGCAGAGGTCAGGCTTTTCCACCGGCCGACGCTTGGACGCCCGAGCGAGAAACGCTGCCAGGAATACGACCAACGCGAACTTGGCCACTTCCGAGGGCTGGAAACGCACAGAGCCCAAGGTAAGCCAGCGCGTCTTGCCGTGACTTGAGTGCCCCAGCGTGTCACTCCAAACCGCGACGAGCAGGCCGATCGCGACGACGAGAATGAGAATGGACGGTTGCAGCAGCGAACCGGGTCGCCAGCGAAGGAATCCAGGCCCGACGCGCGTCCCCACCAGGATAACCAGCAGCCCCACCGCAGCGAACGCGGCTTGGCGAACCAGCGGAGACTTCCACGACAGGTTTTCAAAGACCGACGCCTCAAGCGTCGCGCCGACGGAGCACAGCATCACGAGCCCCAGAGTCATCAGCGCGGCGGCGATGACAACAATCCCCGTGCCGGTTCCGTCGAGATGTAGGTTTTGCCGGCGCATCGTGGTCATCCTTGACTCACCCGTACCTAACGCAGCTTGATTGTGGCCAGCGCGAACATCGCAAACACCGCGCCCAGCAGCCAAAAGCGAATGACCGTTTGCGGTTCACCCCATTTTCCGATTTGGAAATGGTGGTGAATCGGTGCGATCAGAAACAGCCGCTTGCCTCCCGTCATTTTGAAATAACCGACCTGTGCGATGACCGAAGCGGCTTCGATCACGAACACGCCGCCCACGATTAGCAGCATCAACTCCTGCCTCGTCACGATGGCGATGTAGCCGATCAATCCGCCGAGGGGCAGTGAGCCGGTATCGCCCATAAACACCTTGGCGGGATAACAATTGAACCACAGAAACCCGAGGCTCGCCCCCAGCACACATCCCGAAACGACGACCAACTCGCCGCTCGTCGGCACGTGCGGGATTATCAGCTTGGATGCGAGCTCCGCGTTGCCCGCGATGTAGGCGAGGATCATGAACACCACACCACAGAGCGCCACACAACCGGAGGCCAACCCATCCAAGCCGTCGGTCAGGTTCACCGCGTTGCTGGTGCCGGTCACGACGAACACGGTGAGGACCATAAATGCCCCAGTGCCCAGCAAGATCCCCGGCTTGTAGAACGGCACCATCAGCACACGAAAAGACTGGATGCTGTACCGCTCGCCGTCGGCGCCGATCTCGGCGAAGTTGGACAGGTGTTGACCATGCCTGAAGATGAAGTACCCGAGGATGACGCCGAGACCCATTTGAAACAGGAGCTTCTCGTAGCCCTTGAGTCCGTCGCGGGAGTGTGCACTGCGGTCGCCGGTCAGCTTCATCCAGTCGTCCATCGCGCCCAACGCGCCCAGCCACACCATGCAGACCAAAGTCATTTGGACGTAGAAGTTGAACGGATCGGCAAACAGCAAGATGCCCAGTGTAATTGCGGCGAGGATCATCACACCACCCATGGTGGGGACGTTTTTCTTTTCGGCCGTCAACTCGTTGAGCGCGGCGTGATCGAATTCCGGCCTGTCGCCCAGTTTGAGTCGAGCGAGCGTTCGGATGACGAATGGACCGATCAAGAGCGTCAGCACGAAGCAGAAGAGTGCCGCACACGCCCCGCGGAAGAGCGGATTCTCGTAGGCATAATGCTGCCCACCGAGAAGCGATCGAACCAGAAGGTAAAGCAACTTTTCTCACTCCGCTGTTGACGTTCGCGACCATGCTAAGACGCTCCACCGCTCACGCGAACGCCGCACGCACGCTCGTCGCCACTTTGTCGAGGTGCAACCCGCGAGAGCCTTTGATTAGCACCGTGTCGTCGCGGGTCAGCCAGTTCGGCAGGTCCGCACACGCCGTTTCCGTGTCCGCGTAGAGCAGTGTCGTCACGCGATGGTTTACGGAATGGACGCCGCTGATCACGTCGGGGCCATGATCGCCGATGGCGACCATCAACTCGACGCCGGCTTCCGCTATCTCCCGTCCCGCACGCTCGTGCATTGTCGTGGCGTGCTGGCCCAACTCGAGCATCTCGCCTCCCACGAACACGCGTCGACGCCCGCCGGCGGACTTCAGCACATCGACCGCGGCGCTGACGCTGGTGGGATTGGCATTGTAGCTGTCGTCGATGAGCGTCAGCCCGCCGAAACGCGATACGTTCAGCCGCATTTCCGGCGACTCAAACGTCGCCAGAGCATCGACGATCATCTCGGGCTCCATGTTCATCCGCCTGCACACCGCGAACGCGGCGGCGGCGTTGAGCGCGTTGTGCAGGCCGGGGCAGGGCAGCGAAACTTGGTGCCGACCGTTAATCGTAAAACCCACGCCGTCGATGTCGCCCACGATTTCGGTCACGCGAACATCGGCGGATGCGTGCCGCCCGAAGGTCACGACGTTTGCGTGACACCTCCGCGAAGTCGATTCAGCGACGCCGACCTCGTCTGCGTCGTCGAGGTTCAGCACACCCAATCCCCCTTCGCGGATGCGATCGAACAGCGACAGTTTCTCCAAGGCCACGCCGTTTCGGTCGCGCAGTCCTTCAAGATGCGCATCGCCGATCGAGGTGACCACTCCGATATCCGGGGTGCTCATGGCTGCGAGGGCGGCCACTTCGCCGGGCGCGTTGGAGCCGATCTCGACGACCAAGTACTCATCACGCGGCTGTGTCGAGAGAAGAGTCAACGGCACGCCGATCGCGTTGTTGTAGCTTTTTGGTGCGCCACGTCCTGTGAGCTTGCGCGAGAGGACGTGATCGATCATGGACTTGGTGGTCGTCTTTCCATTGCTGCCGGTCACCGCGATGATGCGTGTTGCGTGGCGTTTTCGATGGAAGGCCGCCAACCGCCCCAACGCAGTCGTCACGTCCGACACCAGCACGATCGGCCTCTCGTTTGACTCGGGCTTCTGGTCCACGACGGCTGCGACCGCGCCGGCTTCGAGGGCAGCGTCGACGTACATGTTGCCGTCGAACGCGGGACCGCGAAGGGCGAAGAACAGGTCGCCGCGCCCGCACGTCCTTGAATCCGTAGACACGCCTGTGGCGGTCTCGTGCGACGAGATTCCGACGGCGCGCCCGCCGACAGCCTTCACAATTTCATTGAGCGGCATGGGTATCATTAGCCACGGACCTCCATGCACGCAATCGCCTCGCCCGCGACCTCCACGTCGTCGAAGTGCCGACGTGTGTCACCGATAATCTGATAATCCTCGTGGCCCTTTCCGGCGATCAACACGGTATCGCCAGGACGAGCAATCCGAACGGCCATCTCGATCGCGCGGGCTCGGTCCGGCTCGACTTCGACCGCGCAATGCCCGTCCGACGAGAAGCCCGCACGGACGTCTTCGATGATCGAATCTGGATCTTCCCCGCGCGGGTTGTCACTGGTGACGATGGCGACGTCGGCCCGCGAAGCGACCGCGCCCGCCATCCTCGGTCTCTTGGATCGGTCCCGGTCGCCGCCGCATCCGAACACGCAAATCACGCGCGATTCCGTCACGGACCGCACCGCACTGAGCACGTTGACCAGCGCGTCGTCCGTGTGGGCGTAGTCGACAAACACGTTGAAATCCACGCCATCGGTGTCCACGCGTTGCAGCCTGCCTGGGATGCGTGCGACCGATTCGAGGCCGCTGCAAACATCGGCGAGGTCGACGCCGAGGGAAAGCGCAGCCGCCGCGGCGGCGAGCGCGTTGGCGACGTTGTGTCGACCGGGCAGACTCAGTGACACGGGCGCGTCACCCCACCGACTGCGCAGCACAAAACGACTGCCATCGATGGACGCGGTCCGAATTTCGGCGCCGACGTCGGCGGGCACATCCAGTGCGAAACGCACGACCGAGGCCTTGCAGTCGGCGAGCATCTCAGAGCTGCGGTCGTCGTCCGCGTTGACGACCGCCGTCGCGCCGGCGTCCAGCATGTCGAACAGCCGCTTCTTGGCTTTGACGTACGTCGCGACATCACCGTGGTAGTCGATGTGGTCGCCGGAAAGATTGGTAAACACCGCCGTCGAGAATCGATGCCCGTCGCACCGCACCTGGGCCAGCGCGTGACTGGAGACTTCCATCACGGCGTGGGTGGCTCCGTGGCGAACCGCCGTGGACAGGCACCCGTAGAGCGCGATCGGCGGGGGCGTGGTCCAGGGAGCGGTTCGCGTCTCGCCGACAAGATCGTAGCGAATTGTCCCCAGCAACGCTGTCGGATGCCCGGCCGCGCTTAGGATCCCGCGCAGGAGCATGCAGGTCGTACTCTTGCCATTGGTGCCGGTCACTCCGATCAGTTGCATGCCGTCATGACGCTGGCCAGGGGCAAACCCGTAGAACGCCGCCGCCAAGCGGGCCAGCGCGCTGCGCACGTCTCGAACACGGATCGAGCTGACACCGTCGGGCACTTCGACCGGACGCGGGCTGACGATCGCAGCCGCGCCATTGCGCACAGCTTCGGCTACGTGCGCGCCGCCGTCGTTGAGCTCGCCCGAAATAGCCACGAAGCAACTGCCAGGCTGCACGTCCCGCGAATCATCGGTCACCGCGCTGACGTGAACCCGCGCCGGGTCCACCGCTGATCGATCCAAGGGAATGACACCGGCTGCGTCGAGCAAATCCGAGAGAACTGATCCGCAATCGTTTCTTCCACTCGCTGCGTTCATGTTCGTCCACCGATTCTACTCGCGTCCGAGATCCTGTCACGAGAATCGCCGCGTGCATATCCGCAGGTCGCGTTCGTTGTTTCCGCGCGATTCATTTCACAGGCCCTCCCGTCGCGTCGCCGAGTCCGCCGGGACTTCAAGATACGCCAGCGTTTCCGCCATGATGCGTCCCACCGAAGGGGCAGCGACGGTCGTACCGTAGTAGCCGATCTCCGCGTCAGG
>JAJDDU010000056.1 GCA_029260155.1 Phycisphaerae bacterium
TTGTCGGTAAGGTGGTTCGCTACGGCCAGGTCGGCATCCCCGTCGCCGTCCAGATCGCCGATCGCCACGGAAAACGGCCTATCACCCGCACCGTAGAGCACATCGTCTGCGAAGGTGCCGTCGCCGTTGTTGAGCAGGACCGAGACGTCGTCGCTAACCCAGGTCGCCACGGCCAGGTCGGCATCCCCGTCGCCGTCCAGATCGCCGATCGCCACGGACAGCGGCTCAATACCCACCTCGTAGAGTACATGGTCTGCGAAAGTGCCGTCGCCGTTGCTGAGCAGGACCGAGACGTTGTCGCTCCCAGCGTTCGCCACGGATAAGTCGGCATCCCCGTCGCCGTCCAGATCGCCGATCGCCACGGAAAACGGCCCATCACCCGCCCCGTAGAGCACATGGTCTGCGAAAGTGCCGTCGCCGTTGTTGAGCAGAACCGAGACGTTGTCGCTGTCGACGTTAGCCACGGCCAGGTCGGCATCCCCGTCGCCGTCCAGATCGCCGATCGCCACGGACAGCGGCCTGTCACCGACCCCGAATTCGGGATTGCCGAAGAGCACGCCGAGCGTCACACCGAAAAGACGCTGGAAGTTACCGAAGTCGAGCAGATCGATGTCGCCGTCCGCGTCGAGATCAACCGGCCCGCAACCCGGCTGCGCGGGACCACCCTCAGGCCCGGTGGTGCAGTCGACGAACGCGGCATAGTCGGCCAAGCCCACGCTCCCGCTGCCGTCGGGGTCACCGTGAGCGCACTGAGCGCGCGCCGCGGGCGCTCCCGCTCCCGCGACGAGCAGTGCGACGACCAGAGGCATCCTTCTGGAAATGTGGCTGCCGGCGACGGGGTTCATGCGCAATCCTCCGAGTTGATCCTGACATCGATGACCGAACGACACTGCCTGTGCAAACAGGATTTGTTACCTGATTCTACTGATTGCGACGGTGCGATTCCAGTCCCAACTCGGGCGCGGAATAAGACGGCACCGCCGGAAAACGGAGAATTGATCCTCGTCAATCAGTATCAGCTTGAGGTGAGAATCGCAAGATGACCGGGTGGACCTAGCCTGCCACCCGAAAGGCAGTGCGGGCGTTATGGGGCATTACCCGTCCTGATCCGCGCCCCATTTCAGTGACAATCGTGTAGCAAGCGGTTTCGCGCACGCACCCAGGGTTACCAAGCCAACTCCGCCGCGTCCCTCGCCGCCGCGAAACACCACACCCCGACCAACGGGGATCGCAAGACTGCATGCGCAAGCGCCTAAACCACAGCACGTTCCGCTCTGCGGACCTACCAGGCGAAGTGGGCGAAAGCCTTGTTGGCGTCGGCCATGCGGTGGACGTTTTCGCGGGCCTGCATCGCAGCGCCGTCACCCTTGAACGCATCCATGATTTCCTGCGCGAGGTACTCGCACGTCGCGCGCCCTTTCTTGGATTTTATGGCTGAGATCAACCAGCGAATGGCCAGCGTCTGGCGGCGTTTCTTGTTGACCTGCATGGGCACCTGATAGTTGGAGCCGCCAACACGCTTGGAACGTACCTCGATGTTCGGCTTGAGGTTCTCCACCGCGGTCTCGAAAACCTCGATCGGCGGCGTGTCCTTGACGCGTTTGGCGATGATGTCCATGGAGTCGTAGAACACCTTGGAGGCTACGCTCTTCTTGCCATCTTGCATGAGACAGTTGATGAACTTGCTGACTACCTTGCTGCCATACTGCGGATCTGGCTTCAACTGATCTGCAGACCTCGTGAATTTCTTATACGCCATCGTTGCACGATCCTCGTTCGACCTCGGCGGCGCCACGACGCACTCGCATCGCGTCCATCAGGCGAACCGCCGTAAGCACCAGACACAACTCCACAGCGGCCTTGGGCAGGAAGGGCAGCAGTCCGAACCGGATCACATCCGCCAATCCGACGCCGAACAACGCCGTCTGCCACAATACGCCACATGCGAAGACAATCAGAACACATACCGCCGCCGCGAAACTACGTCGCATCATCGAGCGGCTTTCGGCGCGCAGCCACGACAAGGCCGCAGCGCCAAACACAAAACCCACAATGTACCCGCCGGTCACGCCCAAGACGCCGGCTGACCCCGGAGCAAAAACCGGCAAACCAACGATCCCGACCGCGACGTACAAGCCCATGGCCGACGCCGCCAGAGTCGGCGTTAGACAGAGCCCCGCCAAGAGCACGGCCACCAATTGCAGCGTCATCGGCACGGGCGTACCCGGAACCGGAACACGCACGTGAGCGCCCAGTGCAGCCAAGGCACAGAACCCAACCGCGCTCGCCACGGCACGCACCATCGGTGTCGACAGCGACAAGCCGGACAGTGTCGTTGATTGCAATCCGGCCTGTCTCATTATTTCTTCCGACGCTTCACGCCGTACTTGCTCCGCCCCTGATTGCGCGGGCGGTTCTCTTTGTCACCCTCGACCGCGGAACAATCCAAGGCGCCGCGAACGATGTGGTATCGAACACCTGGCAAGTCACGCACTCTGCCGCCACGTACGAGGACGATCGAGTGCTCTTGCAGATTGTGGTCAATACCACCGATATAGGCGGTGACTTCTTTCCCGTTGGTCAAGCGCACACGAGCGACCTTGCGCAACGCCGAATTCGGCTTCTTGGGCGTCTGCGTCTTAACGATCAGACACACGCCGCGGCGTTGGGGACACTCGCTCAGGTCGCGGACTTTGGATTTCTTGACTGCGATCCGCCGCCCGCGGCGGACCAGTTGATTCGTTGTTGGCATCAATACGCCTCTTTACGCGGTTGTTTTGTCCGACACTCATCGCAACCCGGCACGCGGACTGTGCCGATACTATACTCGCCCGCACTCCCAAATGCCAAGGCCTGTTTCAACGTTACTACTCGCCACCCTCCTCGGCATCCCCCGTCGCCGCCGGCGGAGCCTCAGGCGTCAGCAGAGGACCGAACGGATCAGTCGTCACCGCAGCGGCAGCTGCTGCTGCCGCCACATCTGCGGCGACGGTACCCGAGTCAATTACCAGCCGTCCGGCAAGGAGCGCGTCCGCAGTCATGGGGGCCTGCACCGCTACGGCAGTCCCGCCGCCCGATGCCTCTCCCCCCGCGAACGAATGCATCGACGCCTCTCCGACCATGCCAACCTCACCCGGAATCTCCTCGGGCAGCGGCAGCGGCTCACCGATCTGACGTACGCCGATATGCAAATGCGGCTTGAAGGCTGTGCCAGCGGGAATCAAATGCCCCAGGATGACATTCTCCTTTAGGCCCACCAGCGTATCGTCCGCACTCGAAATCGCCGCTTCAGTCAGCACCTTCGTCGTCTCCTGGAATGAAGCGGCTGAGATAAACGACTCGCTTTGCAAGCTCGCCTTGGTGATCCCCAGGAGCACGGTCGAAGCACTGGCTTGTTTGGGCCGCTTGCCCCGGGCCGGCTCGCCGCCCTCTTCCTCAACTTTTTCATTTATGTCGGCGAGTTCGGTCTTGGGAACGACTCCGTCGATCTTCAGATCCGAGTCACCCGCATCGCTAATCCTGATGCTCTTAGACAATCGCGAGTTTTCTTTGAGGAACCGGAATTTGTCGACCAGCTCTCCGGGAAGGAACGCCGAATCGCCCGGCGATTCAACTTTCACTTTCCGCAGCATCTGGCCAACGATCACTTCGATGTGCTTGTCGTTGATCGTCACATTCTGCGATCGATACACCGATTGGACCTCGGCGATCAGATACTGTTGGAGCGACTCTTCACCCTTGATCCGCAGGATGTCATGCGGAACCATCGGTCCTTCGATCAGCTGATCACCGGCCTCGACACGGTCGCCGGCGTGTACCAATAGCTGGCGGTCCTGCGGCACGTGGTGCTCTTTTTCGATTCCCGCTTCGCTCTTCACGATGATCGTCATCTTGCCACGGCGCTTGTCAGGCCTGATCTCCACCTCGCCCGAAATCTCAGCCATGACGGCTGGATCCTTCGGCTTGCGGGCTTCGAATATCTCGGTCACACGCGGCAATCCCCCGGTGATGTCCTGCGTCCCCGCGATGGCGCGCGGCTGCCTCGCCAGGAGAATTCCCGGGAAAACCCCCTGCCCCTCGGTCACCTCGATACGCGCCTTGGCGGGCAAGTAATGGTAATCCAGCACATGCCCTTCCTTATCCTCGATGACGATCTGCGGGTGCTTCTCGCCCTTGTGCTCGATCACGACGTATTTGGCGTCGGCACGCTCCTGCTCAAGCCGCACAGTCTCCCCTTCGGCAACGTCCTGAAAACGGACGAATCCGCCGACCTCTGCGAGAATCGGGGTCAAGTGCGGATCCCACGACAGCAACGACGCCCCGACGGAAACTTTTTGGCCGTCCGCCACCAGAATTTCCGCACCGTAGGGAATCTTGTATCGCTCCAACTCGCGGTTCTTGTCATCGTGAAGGGCGATTTCGCCATTACGCTTGAGCGCAACGATTTTCTCTTCGTAATCGTCGTGCGCGGGAACCTTGACAGCGATTTCAGGGTCGAGATAGCAGATCTTGCCGGCCTGACTTGCGCGGATTTCGTTGTCCATGACCGAGTGCGATGCGACACCGCCCGTGTGGAACGTCCGCATCGTCAACTGCGTGCCCGGCTCGCCGATGGACTGCGCGGCGATGATCCCGACAGCCATCCCCTCCTCAACAACAGAACTCGTCGACATGTCCCAGCCGTAGCAAGTCGCGCACATGCCGAGCGGGCTCTCGCAGGTCAACGGGCTGCGCACGCGAATCTTGTCCAGCCCTAAGCTCTCGATCTGCCTCGCGATTTCCAACGAAATCACGTGATCCTCATCAACGATTAGCCGATCGGTGATGGGATTGCGAATCGGATCACGCGCGGTTCGCCCGATGATTCGGTCACGCAACGGAATGTCGATTTCTTCACCCTTGTAGGTGGTCCACTTGCTCAGCCCCTTGATGGTCCCGCAATCGATTAGGTTCACGATCACGTTTTGGGCCACGTCAGCGAGCTTGCGCGTCAGATAGCCTGAGTCCGCGGTCTTGAGCGCAGTGTCGGCCAGTCCCTTACGGGCACCGTGCGTGGAACTGAAGTACTGCAACACCGACAGTCCTTCACGGAAATTCGCGGTGATCGGCGTCTCGATGATCTCGCCGGACGGCTTGGCCATCAGCGCACGCATCCCGCTCAACTGGCGAATCTGATCGACGCTGCCTCGAGCACCCGATTCGGTCATCAGGTAGATCGGATTCAGATACGGATACGCTCCCTTGTCGCCAGGCATAGCGTAGCTGTTGTCGGGCAAGCGGTGATCGGTGCGCAGCTCCTTCATCATCTCCTCAGTCACCAGCTCGCGTGCATGGATCCACACGTCGATGAGCTGGTTGTAGCGCTCCATTGCGGTCAGCGCCCCCTGCTCGAAACTGAGCTCGATACCGTCGACACGCTTTTGCGCCGCCGCGATGATCTTGACCTTGGCCGCAGGAACACGCATGTCCAACACGCCGAACGAAAGCCCAGCCAGCGTGCTCCACTTGAACCCGATTGACTTAATGTCGTCCAAGAGATCGATCGTCGCGGATCGGCCCAGTTCCCGGTGGCAGTCGGCGATGACCCGCCCTGCACCCTTCTGCGAAAGCGACAGGTTGTAGTAGGCCATGCCCTCAGGAAGGATGTCGTTGAAGATCAACCGTCCGGCCGTCGTCGTCACCAACTCCGTTGCGCCGAGCGCGCGAGGCTGCTCCTTGAGATCCTCCAGCACCATCGAGTACGGCATGCGAACGCGAATGAAGTCATGCAGGTGAATCTTTCCCAGGGACTGGGCGTACATCGCCTCGTACGGGGACGAGAACCGCATCATGTTTTTCTCGTCGACCTTCGCACTAACATGCGCCGTCGTCAGGTAGAAGATGCCCAGCACGATGTCCTGCGATGGCGACATGATCGGCGAGCCGTTGGCCGGTCCGAAGATGTTGTTGGTCGACAACAGCAGCACGTGCGCTTCCGCCTGCGCCTCGATCGAAAGAGGCAGGTGGACCGCCATCTGGTCGCCGTCGAAGTCGGCGTTGAAACCGCGGCACACCAGCGGGTGAATCTTGATCGCATGCCCCTCCACCAACACCGGCTGAAAAGCCTGGATGCTCATGCGGTGCAGCGTCGGTGCGCGATTCAGCAGGACCGGATGGTTGCGGATCACCTCTTCGAGGATGTCCCAAATCTCCTGATCTTGCCGTTCGAGCATCTTCTTTGCGCTCTTGATCGTGTCCGCCAGGCCACGCTCCTTGAGCTTGCGGATGATGAAGGGCTGATAGAGTTCCAGCGCGATCGGCTTCGGCATTCCGCACTCGTTCAGCCTCAATTCGGGACCGACCACGATCACCGAACGGGCGGAGTAGTCGACACGCTTGCCCAACAGGTTTTCGCGGAAGCGACCCTGCTTGCCCTTGATCATGTCGGTGAGCGATTTCAACGGCCTGTTGCTGGAGCCCAAGACCGGTCGACGACAGCGACCGTTGTCAAACAGCGCGTCCACCGCCTGCTGGAGCATCCGCTTTTCATTCTGAATAATGACTTCCGGCGCGTTCAGGTCGACCAGCTTCTTCAAGCGGTTGTTGCGGTTGATGATGCGGCGGTAGAGGTCGTTCAGATCACTGGTCGCGAAGTTGCCGCTATCCAAAAGAACCAGCGGGCGAAGGTCCGGCGGAATCACTGGGATGACGTCCAATACCATCCACGTCGGGTCGTTCTCCGAGTTGCGCAGAGCTTCGACGACCTTCAGACGCTTGCTCAATTCCTTTATTTTTTGCTGGCTGTTGGTCTTCTCGAACGCCTCACGCAAGTCCGCCCCCAATTGCCCGAGATTGATTACGGTGAGCAAATCCTTGATCGCCTCGGCGCCCATCTTCGCGGTGAACCCGTGGCCATACTTTTCGCGCGCGGCGCGGAACTCCTCTTCCGTCAGAAGTTGACATTCCTTGAGCGGCGTATCACCCGGATCCGTGACAAGATGGTCCTGGAAGTACACCACCTTCTCCAAATCCGCCGTCTTGATCCCAAGCAGATTGCCCAGGCGCGCCGGAGTAGCCTTGAAGAACCAAATGTGCACCACCGGAGCAGCCAAGTTGATGTGCCCCATCCGCTTTCGCCGCACGCGAGAGTGCGTGACTTTGACACCGCAGCGGTCGCAAATGATGCCTTTGTGCTTGGTCCCCTTGTACTTACCGCATGCACACTCCCAATCACGCTCCGGACCGAAGATGCGCTCGCAGAACAGACCGTCCTTCTCGGCGCGGTACGTCCGGTAGTTGATGGTCTCCGGCTTCTTGACCTCGCCGAAGGACCAAGCTCGGATGTCGTTGGGCGACGCCAGCGAAACCCGAACGTTTCCATAATCGTTGATGCGATCGTAAATGTTACCAAGCATGAGGGTCTAACCTCTCATCACGTTTTTGTACGATCCTGACCGCCGACGCGACAAACAGTCGAAGCCACGACGCACGGATCTACGACCCGACGGCCACCTCGGACTCTACGTCCAAGCGAAGCGCCACCATTCCACCGGTCTTCTTGAAACCCAATTCCTCGCAGAAATCCACTTCCGTGCCATAGGCCAAAACGTGAATCTCTTCCACGTCGGAAGCGCGCAGCGCGTCAATCACCCGCGAAGCCATTTCCTTGGCGATGCCTTCCCGATCATGCTCCACGCGACCGTCACGGCGCGTCACCGCAGCCGGACCCTGACGCCCAGGATCGAGTTTGCACTCCGCGAGGTATCCGCGTACACCGTCGCTGACACCGCGAGCAATTCCGATCAACCGCCCCTCCTCACGAGCGGTCACGAAGCACAGACTCTGTGTTACCATGCGCCCCAGCTTTTCCGGCGACGCCGTCGTGCGGTGTCCCTGCCGAGCGTAAAACCCCGCAAGCTCCGACACGTCGACATGCTCAACCGTCTCGTAGAGAATCTCACTCATCGCAATGGCTCCCAAAACGACCTAAATCACCCGCTTCTTCTCAAGCTGAATGTTCAACCCGAGCCCGCGTATCTCGTTGCACAACACGTCAAACGAAACCGGCGTACCAGCCTCCAACGTGTTCTGCCCCTTAACCATCGATTCGTAGAGCTTCGTCCTGCCCTCGACGTCGTCGCTCTTGACCGTCAGCAACTCCTGGAGCACGTAGGCAGCCCCATAAGCCTCCAGGCCCCACACCTCCATCTCGCCGAACCGCTGACCGCCGGTGCGCGCCTTGCCACCCAGCGGTTGCTGGGTAATCAGACTGTACGGACCAGTCGCACGCGCGTGGATCTTGTCATCAACGAGATGGTGCAGCTTCAACATGTAGATGTAGCCGACCGTCACAGTCTGATCGAGCGGCTCGCCGGTACGCCCGTCGTACAGCGTGATTTTCCCGCCGTACGGCATCTCCGAGAACACCTGCCGATTACCGTTGCGTCGCGCTCCGATCTCGCTGACATTCTTCTTCATCTCGCGGACGAGTTCGTTGGATTCCTCGATGGCTGCATGGATTTCCTTCTCGGCAGCGCCGTCGAACACCGGCGTCACCGCCTGGAATCCGCAGATCCGCGCCGCCCAACCCAGATAGGTCTCAAGAATCTGGCCGACGTTCATACGCGAGGGCACGCCCAGCGGATTCAGCATGATGTCGATCGGCGTCCCGTCATCGAGGAACGGCATGTCCTCTTCCCGCAGAATCCGCGCGATCACGCCCTTATTCCCATGGCGGCCGGCCATCTTATCCCCCACCGACAGCGAACGCTTGGTGGCCACGTACACCTTGACCATCTCCAGAACACCCGACGGCAACTCATCCCCGCGCTTCATCTGCGAG
>JAJDDU010000551.1 GCA_029260155.1 Phycisphaerae bacterium
TCGTTCTGGGCTCTTGCGGGCCGGGTGCGATCCAACTAGACTTTCGCACCTGTCAGGACGTGGTTGCGCCGGTGGGTGTACCCGAAGAAACGGTTCATTCGCGTTGCGTGGCGGCGTCGTGTCGCGGTGTGGACTTCTCAATTGAGGAGACGGTCCCTGACAACCGGCCGGCGTCCTGCTAGGCTTGCCGAGGATACGGGTCCGGCCCGCCAATGGGTGGGTGCCCTTTATAAGCCGACCGAGATGCTCGCGTTGCGTGGAGGAACTCCCGACGACGAGCTTGGCCTTTACGGAGTATCTATTGTGATGCCGCCCACCGAAGCAAAGCGCGTGGTCAATCTGTTGCTTGCCGGCGCCTGCTTGTTTTTCGTCGTGTGTACGCACGCTTGGGCTGAACAGTCGCCCGCGGACGACCTTCAGGCTTCGATCCAGCTCTTTGAGGAGGGTGACTATGTCGGCGCTCAGCATGCGCTGAATCGGGTCGACACGGGTGGGTTGGACGCGGACGGTCGCAGCACGCATGCGGAGTATACGCAGCGTGCCGAGTTGGCAGTCTCGATGTTCCAAAAGGCCGAGACGGATTTTGAAGCGTCTGAGCTGGCGCACTCCGAGGGACGTGGCGAGGACGCGCGTCGGTTGCTGCGCGGCGTTATCGACAATTCCTATGCAGCCAAGGAGACGCGTCAGGCTGCCGAGGTGGATCTTCTCAAGATGGAGCGTAGGCCGGCGGCGGCGCCGTTGGTTGGTGAGACTGCGTTTGCGGCGGCGCCGATCGATGAGTCCGATCCGGATATCACGCGGCAACAGCGGTCGTTGCGTGCCAAGGTTTTGACACGCGATGGCAACGAAGCGTTGGAGGCGGGGCAGTTGAGCGAGGCGGAGCGTCTGTTCCGCAAAGCGCTGGAGCAGGTTCCCGGTTATCCCGAAGCGAAGGAGGGGCTTGAGCGTCTAGGCGATCATGAGATGGTCGAATCGCAGGCGCGTTCGCTGGTAGAGAAGTATCGCGAGCGTAATGCGATCAAGTGGCAGCGCACCGTTGCGACGTATCGTAGTGCGGAGCGTGAGGTGCGCGATCTGGTGCTGAAGAACCGGTTCCAGCAGGCGCGTCAATCGTTGCTTCGGGCTCGTCAGGTGGTTGAGTCGGGCAAAATAGCCGCCGACCCTGTTTCGCGTTACGAGGCGTTGCTTCACGATCTGGAATCTCTGACGCACTACGTCGCGGATGAGGAACGACGATTCAACGAGCAGGAGGTCATCGGCCAGCAGGAAGAGGCGAGGCGGGAGCACGCCGACCGTTCTCGGCAGCGTCGGGAGAACAAGCTAGAACGGGTCAACGCCTTGATGAACGAGGCATTGCAGCATCGAAAGGACCGCGATTACGAGTCGGCGATCAACGTGCTGCGGCAAGTGTCGGCGATTGACCCGACAAACGACAACGCACGATGGCTTCGTGAGGTGATCGAAGACCAGCAGGCGTTTTCGGTGCAGCGCGATATTCACGACGAGATTTCCAAGCAGACCCAAAACGTCTTGATCGACCTCCAACGCAGTCGGGTACCTTGGTGGCAGGAAGTCACCTATCCGAAGAACTGGCTTGAGATCATCAGTCGTGAGACGCGTCGCATTCCGGGCTCGGAGGCGACGGGTGGCATCGATCCTGACTTGCAGTCGAAACTGGATACCCCGATTCGGATCGATTTTCATGGCGATCCGTTCGAGACGGTCGTGGAGCGTCTGGCCGATGCCCACGGGGTCAATATCTCGGTTGCGTGGGGCGATCTGGCTGCGGCTGCGATCGATCCGCAGGCTCCGGTGCGATTGAAGCTTTCGAATCCGGTTCCGATGCGTACAGCGTTGCGCGAGGTGCTCGATCAGGTGAGCGGCGGGCACGCGGAATTGGGATTCCTTCCGACCGGGGGCGTGGTCAAGATTGCGACGCGTGATTTTCTTGATCGTCAGACGTTCGAGGAAGTGTACGACGTCAAAGACCTTCTCATGCCGATTCCCGATTTCAATGATGCTCCGAACATGGATCTGGCGAATGCGTCGATCATGCGGGGTTCGGGCGACCCGTCTTTGCGGCGGTCGGAAGAGGCCATGGAGATGTATCCGAGCGGGTATGGCGAGGGGTCAGAGGAGGCCATCGAGGAAGATGCCAACGAGCTCGTTACGCTGATCCGGCGGACAATCAGGCCGGACAGTTGGCTGTTCAACAACGGCAGCGGCTGCTCGATTAGCGAGATCAACGGCCAATTGGTCATCACGCAGACGCCGACTGGCCATGCGCGGATCGGCGGATTGCTCTCAAAGCTTCGCGAACAGCGTGCGATTCAGGTGGCTGTGGAAGCGCGATTCATTACTGTGCAGAGCAACTACCTTGAGGAAATGGGCATGGACCTCGACGTCGTGCTCAACGCGGGCAATGCGGGGTTCGATTTCTTGGAGAACCCGGATCAGCGTGGCGGGCTTCTCTTGGACCCGCTCACGGGTTCGCGTCTTCTGCTGCCGAGATCTTTGTCGCGGTTTGGCTTCACGCCCGCCACTCCTACGGGGGGAAACACCCTTACCACGGGGACGGGCAGCGGCGCTGGTTTGATTCAACCGTTCAACGAACCGGGGCTGGTCCCGCAGCGTGGTAACAGCATTACAAGCGGTAGTAGCGCGACTCCGATTCCGCTCATCAACAACATTTTGCAGCTTACCGACCCCAGCGGCCTGACGAGCGACCTTCCGGGATCGTTCGCGGGCAATCCCGGTCTTCAGCCGGCGTTCTCGCTGTTCGGTAGTTTTTTGGACAACATCCAGGTTGATTTTCTGATTCGCGCGACGCAGGCGGACTCTCGCACGAGTCTACTGACCGCGCCGCGGTTGGTGCTGTTCAACGGGCAACGTGCCTGGGTCGCCGTGGTGAACCAGCAGTCGTTCGTGAGCGCCCTGACGCCGGTCGTTGATGCCGCCGGTGCTGCGCCCACCGTTTCGACCATCGAAACGGGGGCCGTTCTCGACGCCCAGGTAACCGTGTCGGCTGACAAGCGGTATGTAACGATGACGCTTCGCCCGTCGGTCGGTCGGCTGCTTGGTATTCAGACGTTCCCGTTTCTCACCGGTGCCAACGCCGGCGAGGGGTCGTTCGTTCAGCTGCCGAACATCAGCAGGCAGGTCTTGCGGACGACGGTCACCGTCCCGGACGGCGGTACGTTGTTGATTGGTGGTCAGAAGCTGGCCGGCGAAATCGAGGTTGAATCCGGCGTGCCCATCTTGTCGAAGATTCCTATCTTCAAGCGGCTGTACTCGTCGCGGACGCTGGTGAAAGACGAGCAGATCCTGCTTATTCTGATCAAGCCGAAGATCATCATTCAGTCGGAGGCTGAGCAAGAAGCCTTCCCGACGTTTAGTCAGCGTTAGGTCGAAAGCTGAAAGTCGAAAGTAGAACGTCGAAAGCCGAGAATCGGAGAAGCCCGTTTCGGATGAGGGCGCCATTCTCCCGCGGCGAGGCACTCGGCGCGATCGGCGGTTCGTGTCCCGCATTGTCAAAGCGATGCGCCCCCCAGGTGATCGCTAGGTTTCTCTTTTTGTGTGTAGTGCTCTGCTGTGCGCGTTGCGCGTCT
>JAJDDU010000552.1 GCA_029260155.1 Phycisphaerae bacterium
AATTGCGGTACTTGAACACGCGTGTGATCGAGGCGATCAACGGGCTTCTTTCGCAGGGCAGGGCTGACCCGATCATCATCGTGCAAGGGGATCACGGTCCGGGAGCGATGTTGAAGTGGAGCAATCCTGAGGATTCGAATCTGACCGAACGCGTCTCGATTTTGAACGCGTTGCATCTGCCCGGCGACGGTAATGCCGACGTGTACGAGGGCATGACGCCGGTCAACACGTTCCGCGTCATCTTGAACCACTATTTCCGGACCGAGTTCGAATTGCTGCGGGATTCGACCTACTTCTCGACGTTTGCGAAGCCGTACGCGTTGACGGAAGTTCCTGCTGAAGCAACCTGGCCAGTCGCAAATGGCGGATAACTGTCTGCCGGTAACAATGTTGCAGGCATGTGTGTCGCACGGCAGCTCAAAGTCCGGGTTGTTTGACGACGGTTGTTGACGGCTCGCCTATGATCCGAAAAGAGCAGGTAGGCGAAAATGCCACCGTGAGGAGATCCCCTGGATGAGCGAGCGAATTCGTGTGATGCACTTTCGACGGACCAGCCACATCGTTGGCGGGCCTGAGACCCTCCTCTACGCCATCGGCAAGTACACCGACCGCGAGCGTTTTGATGTCACCATCGCGGACTTCGGGCCGACCGAGAATGATCGCACGGAGTTTCTCCGCGAGTTCGACAAGTACGACATGCCCACCGTGTCGATCCCCGCCGGCCACAAATGGGACTTTCGATCCATCAAGTACCTGGCACACATCCTCGAAGAGCGGCAAATCGACATTCTGCACACCCACGACCACCGCACGGACCTCATCGGGTATGTCGCGTCGCGTCGTCGACCGACGGCGACCGTGGTCACATTCTGGCAACCTCTGCGCCGCTATTGGTGGCTGAAGCATATCGAGATGCTGGACGATCACATCATCCGCCGGTTCGACCGCATCCTTCCCTGCTCCGAGGCTGTGCGAGACGAGATCGTCGGAAAGAGCCCGCGATTGGCGGACCGCTGCATCACCGTGTTGAACCGCGTCGATCTCGATCTCTACAAGCAGAACGGGCGAATTCGCGGCAACGTTCGCGAGGAACTCGGCATCGCGGATGACGCGTTCGTGTGTGCCACTGTCGGGCGGGTCATGGAAGACAAGGGGATCACTTACCTGGTCGACGCGCTCAAGCTGATTGCCGACGCAGGCGTGAAAGTGCACCAGTTGATCGTGGGCACTGGCCCGCAATTGGAGGAAATGCGGGAGAAAGCCCGCGCGCTCGGCATCGCGGACCGCATCACGTTCACCGGGCATCGCAAGGACATTCCCGATGTGCTGCATGCCTGCGACCTGTTGATTCAGTCGTCCCTCTCGGAAGGGCTATCCATCGCGGTGGTGGAGGCGATGGCGGCTGGGCTTGCGGTGGTCGCCACGGACGTTGGCGGCACGACCGAAATCGTCAGGCACGGCCAGACGGGCTTGGTCATTCGGCCCCGGAGGCCGAAAGAGATCGCCGACGCGGTCATTGCGCTTCACTCCGACACCGCCCGTCGCGAATCGATGGCCAAGCTGGGGCGGGGAACCGCTTTCCGCGAATGGTCCGTCGAAAAATGGGTCACGCAGTTCGAGGACGTTTACACCGACCTCATGCTGGAGCGTCAACCAGGCGCTTCAGTGTAGTGTCACGGCTCGACACTGAAGTCGAAACGCGGGCGCAATTTCTCGACCGTCTTGGGGCCGATGCCGTGGATCTGTTCGAGGTCCTCCGGCTTGCGAAACACCGGGGCGCCGGGGTCAACGGGATCGCGGTGTGCTTCGCGGAAGGCTACGATGGACTCCGCCCGCGTCTGCCCGATGCCGGGAAGGGTGGTGAGTTCCGCAGCCGTCGCGGTGTTGGGGTTGATGCCGGCGACCAACGCGCCGGCGATCGCGACTGAGGGGATGGGGACTCTCCGGTGGACAAAAACCGACGCGGCGATGGCTGATAGCACCATGACGACGGCGACGAGGGTGTGTGAGGCGTGTGGGCGGGGAGAAGCGGCGGCGTCCGTATTACTGCCGATCGGCACCGGGGACGATCTCCTTGCGAAGGGCCGCGAGTTCGGCAAACGCCTTCTTGGGAACGAGGTCGGCGTTGACGAGGCCGCCGTGGAGTAGCGACCGGGGCATCGAATCGGTGAGCGTACGCCAAGTGACGGTCTCGACGGCAGGTCGAGCCAACACCGTCTCGCAAAACTCGCGTAGCCACTGCGCCTGAACGCTCTCGTCCCAGTCGCGGTGCCAAGTGCCGCCGCCCTTGATGTCCACCGGCTCGCCGCCCTCGGGCGTGCGAACAGCCGTATCGGACGGCACTTGAACGGCTGTGATGTGAATCGGACGCCCGAAGTTGCCGAACTTGTCGATCAGCGAAGAAACCTGGAACATGTCACGCACGTAGAAGCCGTCGGCCGCCGCACCGAAGATAAACTGCAAGCCGATAGCGTCGAAATTGATCCCGCTTTGAACGGCCATGTCGACGTAGAGCATCGGGGGGATGGTGCGCTGATTTCGGGCGTAGTACTCGCCCCAGGGCGCGACGATGTCAACGATGGTCGTGGACCGTGGAGCGAGCTGCCGGGTGATGGTCGCAGCCATCCGCGTGAGCTCCATGATCTGCTCGAAGTTGAAACTGAATCGCTCGATCGCGTGCAACCCGGTGACCACGTCCCAAACTTGGATGTAGTTGCCATAGCGATTGACGACGCGGCGAATGTGCTCGGCCACGAGGTCGCGGATGGTCTCGAAGTCGTGCTCCCAGATGTACAGCCATTGGGGAACGGCGTGCTCGGCGAAACAAACGAGGTCCGACGCCTTGACGGGGATGCGGTTCTTGGTGAACCACTCGACCCAGGCGTCAAGGGGCTTCCAATTGTAGGTGCGTTCGCTGGGCTCGATCTGCTTCCAGTGGATGGGCAGACTGGCGAAGTCGATAGTGCCGCTCAAGAGCTTACCGCATTCGTCGACCGGGGCGCTCGTTTCGATCTGACATCCGAATACCCGGCGCGAAAAACCGGCCGTCTCCTTGCGCCGTTCCAGGAGGATGGCCGCGTGGCAGCGCGTGAGATCCTCGCTGATGCGCACGGCCAGCGCGAGCGCCTTGTCACCAAGTTCGGATGCTTCTGCGGGAGATTCGGCGTTGAGGCCGGCGATGAGAAACTCCGTCGCGGCGGTGACGTCAACGTTCAAGTCGGCGATGTCCGGGGCGTCATGTAGGCCCCATTCCTCACGCTTATGGTTGATGCGCATGAGATGGCCACGTGCCAGCTCCAGGG
>JAJDDU010000553.1 GCA_029260155.1 Phycisphaerae bacterium
AAGGGCAAGAAAATCTACACATGTTGCAAGGGCTGCAACGGCAAGCTTGAGGCGAATCCAGACAAGTTCAAGGCCAAGCTAGCCGCCAGCTACACGTATCAAGCCAAGTGCCCCGTGATGGGCGGCGAAGTCGACCCGTCCGTTTCCACGACGCTCAAGAGCGGCGAGAAAGTCTTCTTCTGTTGCAAGAGGTGCATCGCGCCGTTCAAAAGTGATCCCGCGAAGTACGCGCCCAACCTGGCTGCGCAGGGTTACGGAGTGTTGTCCAAACGCGCACAAAGCGGAAGCGCCGGCTAGAAATATTCTCTCGCGCGCTTCACGGCGCGGTGATTCGCGGACGTGAGAATTCCCCGAAAAGGTTTGCGATTCGCTGATTCGTCTTGTACACTTTAGTAGACGACGTGAGGCCTGACGCGAAAGGAAAGAAGAGGGCTCGCGTTGCTGATCGTGTTCTCGCGTCGCGCTCGTGTGACGGGCGTGGCGCATAGCGGCTCTCCCGGTCTCCAAGGCCGGAGCGGCTAGCTACTAGCCGTCGGGGTGGGTTTCGGTCGCGCTTGGCCCACCAAGTGAGCACATAAGGCGCGAGCAGTTGTTGTTGGTAAGCCGTCGCTCGGCTGGCAAACTTGACGAAGGAAGACGATACAGCGGTTTTTCGAGTGCCCACGGCGTAATCTGAATCGGCTGCAGAGTCATGACACTCCGAGGAGTTGATTGCCTTCCGCTGCCCCGACCTGAATGACGCCGGCGTTCGACCGCGATTCGCCACCCTTAGCTTGCAAGCTTTGCTTGCGAAGTCCTGCCGGGCCCCGGCTACCACGCCCTGCTGCTCAATCGGAATCCACCATACTGAGTTCCAACAGTCCTCTGCGGTCTTTCCGCAATGCGTAACGCCAATCGGTGCGCTGTGCCCGGTTGTCAACGATCCTGTCCCAGACCCACCGATCCGAGCGACGGATGATCGGCATGGTCAATCGGCTCTGTCGAAACACGCGACCGCAAAGTGAGAGCACCAGCCATCCGTGCGCGAGGTATCCAGTGCCTTCCCGTGTCACTCGGACATCCACCGCCTCGGCCTCAACCGTGATTCCAAACGGCGCGCACACGCGACGAATCAGAAACAGCACACGATTAAATCGGCGAAAGGCGCTGAAGCTCCACGTCTTGCCGTACACCACAAAACGCGATTCGGACACGTTGTCGCGCAAGTACCGCGCAAGGTCTTGCTCGCCGAAGCCGGCAAGGCGGTTCACCCACATCTCGCGAATCGTCTCGCGCATGGGCGCGTCGACATCGTCGGCAAACGTCATCTCTCCCTGCGACGCGCGCAGCGCCTGCGGCCCCTCAGTCGCCATCGGCGTCGTCCTCTCCTTCGTCTTCGATAGGCTGTGTCGGGAGCCCGACCAACCGTGCAGCGACCAGCATCGCCACGCACACACCAGCCAGCGCGAACTTCCCCGTTACCATCGCATAGCCCGTGGGCACGAGCAACAGTGCGAACAAGAGCATCCACCAAGTGCGCATACGGTTCTTCACCATACACGCATTCTATCCCAAGTTGTGCGTTAGGCTAATTGCCCCGGCGACGTTGCGTGAGTTTCGTGATACCAGTCGACGTACCGCCGGATGCCGTCGGCGAAGTCGGTCTTGGGATCGTAGCCCAGCTCCTTCTTGGACCTACTCACGTCGGCGTAGGTCACCTTCACGTCGCCGGGCTGCTCGGGTTGCGGATCGATGACCGGTTCCTTGCCCAACGCATCGCCGATTGTGGAAATCATGTCCCTGAGCACGATCGGACGGGATTCTCCAAGATTGTAAACCCTGAAGCCGGAGCACTTCTCGACGGACCGAATGACGCCGTCGACAATGTCCTCGATGTAGGTGAAGTCCCGCCGCATGCTCCCGTCGCCGAACATCGGGATGGGTTTGCCTTCGTCGATCAAGCGAGTGAATTTCGCGATCGCCAAGTCAGGCCTGCAGCGCGGGCCGTAGACCGTGAAGAAACGCAGGCACGTCAGCGGAAGACCGTAGAGATGGTGATAGGTGTGACACAGCATCTCACCGGCCTTCTTGGTCGCGGCGTATGGCGAGATCGGGTGATCGACCAAATCATCTTCGTGGAAGGGGACTTTCTCGTTGTTCCCGTACACGCTCGAACTGCTCGCGAAGATGAACTTGGCGCATCCGAACTTCCGGGCAGCCTCCAGCAGCTTCACCGTGCCCACCACGTTCACGTCGGTGTACAACGCCGGGTTCGCGATGGAAGGCCGCACCCCCGCGCGCGCCGCCAGGTGGATTACTACGTCGATCCGTTCCCTTCGCCATGCTGATTCCAACGCCGTCGAGTCCCGGATGTCGCTTTCGTAAAGCCGGCAGGAGGCGTGGTTCAGCGCAGATTCAATGTTGCGTCGTTTAAGCGAGGCTTCGTAGAATTCGTCGAAACTGTCGATGATCGAAACACGTTCGCCCATCGCCAACAGCCGGTCCACCAGGCTTGACCCGATGAATCCCGCTCCGCCCGTTACGAGTATGTGTGCCATGGATGGTCCACTCCAGCCAGCCAAGCTACCGGTCGCGCACGCCGCGATCCGTCCGCATTGAGACCGTTAACTATCGGTCAACCAAGCCACATTCCGCACGTGAGATTCGACCCCGGAACGCGGAGTGCCCTCTGGGAATCCTACGCTCCCGTCAAGCGTATGGTAAGAGCGTAAAGCCACAGCGGAACTACCGCGGCGAACAGCTCTGCTGGCGCTGGT
>JAJDDU010000554.1 GCA_029260155.1 Phycisphaerae bacterium
CGCGCAAGGGCCGCTCAAATCACGCCCCAGCGTCTCCAGCGGTCCGCCGTCCAACGCGCGACGCGCCAAGCTGTTTTTCACTACCGACAGCCGGATGCTCTTGCTATCGAGGGCCCTACGGACCATCTGAACGTCATGCACGTTCAACGCCGTCACATCCACTACGCACGCGGATTCCACACCCTCGTATCTTGACCGAAACACATCGGTGATGAGAGTCTTCAGTTGCTTGCTCATCGTTTCGCCCTATTCTCCATTAGTCTCACCGGCCAGAGGCCAAAGGCCCCGTCCAGATCATTCCACGGACAGTGACACCGAAGGGGTACACGTCCCCGACAGGCACGCACGCTTGATGTAATGCCCCTTCGCGGCTGCGGGACGAACTTTCTTCAGCAACGAAACCACGGCGTCGATGTTCTCCAACAAATCAGCACTCGCAAAGCCCACTTTGCCAACCGGCAGGTGGACATTGCCCCCGTTGTCGTTGCGGTATTCGAGCTTCCCTGCGGAATACTCCCGCACCGCCGTTTCGACTTCCGGCGTGACCGTACCAGCCTTTGGCGATGGCATTTTGCCTTGAGGACCGAGCACACGCCCCAACTTGCCGACCTGCCCCATCATCTGCGGGTGCGCCACAGCAACATCAAAGTCCATCCATCCGCCGCTGACCTTCTTAACCAGATCAGCGCCACCGGCCTCGATAGCGCCAGCCGCCTTGGCAGCCTCCGCCATGGAATCGTCACAGAAGGCGATGACCCGCTGCGTCCGACCCGTGCCCTTCGGCAGCGAAATCGCACCACGAACCATCTGGTCAGCGTGCTTCGGATCGATTCCCAAGTGCAGCACCAGCTCCACTGTCTGGTCGAACGCGTTCCGCTTCTTGCCATTCTTGTAAGTGCGATCAACCGAAACCGCCGCGAACTTCTTGACCAACTCGATGCCTTCTTCGATCGACACCGTCTCGGACACTCCGCTGGCAATCTCACTCTGTTTGCGATAGCGAACGCTTCTTAGCGTCATGACCCTTCTCCGCCGCTCTTTAGAAAGAGCCGGCCTGCCTTAGTCGACTACGTCGATCCCCATGGAACGTGCTGTTCCGGCGATTTGCCGCATCGCCGCATCAACCGAAGGTGTGTTCAAGTCCGCCATCTTCTTTTCGGCGATCTCGCGAACCTGCGCCGTAGCGACCGTCCCCACCTTGTCACGGTTCGGTACTCCGCTGCCCTTGGCCAGCCCCGCCGCGTCCTTTAGCAGTACCGCTGCGGGCGGGCTCTTCACCTCATACGTGAACGAACGGTCGCTGTAGACCGAAATCACCACTGTTACCAACATGCCATTCAGGCTGGAGGTACTGGCATTGAACTGCTGGACGAACTGCCCAATGTTCACGCCGTGCTGACCGAGCGCCGGACCGATCGGCGGCGATGGCGTCGCCTGACCACCGGGCGCCTGCAACCTGATGGTGGCCTTTATCTCTTTGCCTTTTGCCACGGAACTCCTCGTCGATTCTGTCAGCGCACACCGGACACGTGGGTCACGTGCGCTCGACCATCCAATATTCCACTTCAACCGGTGTCGATCGGCCGAACACCTCAAGCACAACGGTCACCATCCCGCGGCGCTCGTCCACGGATTCCACAGAGCCTTCGAAGTTCTCGAAGCTGCCCTCGGTAATCTTGACCGGTTCGCCGTGCTTCAGGTCCATCCCGCTCAGACCCGGCGCCTCTTCTGATTTCTCACACGCCGCAAGCATCGCCGTCACTTCGTGCTCGGCCATGCAAATCGGCTTGCCCGCCGACGCGATGAAGTCACCAACACCGCTCGACTCCTTGATCGTGAACCAGACGTCCTGATGGATCGACCCATCATCCTCGATCGTCATCTCCACGAAAACATACCCAGGATAGAGCTTGCGTTCGGTCACCTTTACGTGACCGGCCTTCATTCGCCGCTCTTTGACCGTCGGCACCAGGATGCGCCCCACGCGTTCCTCAAGGCCTTCGATCTTCACCTTCCGCTCAAGCGACTCGCGTACACGCTCTTCCTTGTTCGACGCCACGCGCAGAACGTACCAACTCATCCCAGGCGCCGTCATCGGCGTCTCTTGCTGAGATCGCGACTCCACCATCATCAGGAACCGGTCTCCAGAACGTTGATGACCTGGAAGAATTTCATGAAGACGAAATCCACCACGAATAAGAAAACGGACAGCATGACCGTCGCGACGATCACCACTTTGGTCGATCCAATCAGTTCGTTACGGCTGGACCAGCTTACCTTCTTCATTTCGCCTTCGGTCGCGATCAAGAAGTCACACGTCGCCCGCTTCACGCCCACCAGCCAATACACGAGCAAGCCCAAGACGACCACGACCACGGAGGGCACCGCAACCTGCAACCAGACCGTCCACGGCGCATCCGTTACGTACGCCTCCATCTGGTTGTAGAGGAAGTTCCCCGCACCCGCGACCAGGATGCCCGCGCCGACGGCGCTACACATCCGCGTGTAGTAGCCTTGACCCGGCTTGTATATCTCGAAAAAAGGCGTCCGCGCCGCCGAAGACGTTGCGCCACCTGCGGGGGCATGGCCCATCTTTCGAGACGGCTTCCCGTCCGGAGCGCCAAGCCCCGCACTGCCCGCATCCGCAGTCACCACAGAGCCACCTCCAGATTCAGCGTCCGGCTTTGCAGACGAACTCGATGTATTTCCCATCTCATGGCTTTCCGTCGTCGCTATTCGCTGCCACTTCCGGTGGAGCTTTCGACCGCCAATGTGAACTCTCGACCAACGGATTCCAACCAACAGGAGCGGAGGGACTTGAACCCCCAACCGCCGGTTTTGGAAACCGGTGCTCTGCCAATTGAGCTACGCTCCTTCTGGCGGAGTCCGTCCATTGCGTCCCGCTATTTCCGCTTGATCTTGTGCAAGGTCCGCTTGCGCAGGCGCGGGGAGTATTTCTTAAGCTGGAACTTCGGCACACCGCCCTGAACATTGACCGACGTCCTGTAGTTCAGATCGCCCGTCTCGGTGCACTGAAGCCAAACATATTCACGCTTTTGTGCCTTAGCCATTGCTTTCCACGCCCATCAAAAACGTGCCCCACAAACTACCAAGCAGCCACATCACTACTCGATCACCTTGGCGACAACGCCCGATCCGACCGTTCGTCCACCTTCGCGAACGGCGAAGCGAAGCCCTTGCTCCATCGCGATCGGCTTGCCCAACTCAATGGACATCGTGATATTGTCGCCCGGCATACACATCTCTACGCTGCCCATCAGATTCAGGCTGCCCGTGACGTCTGTCGTGCGGAAGTAGAACTGTGGCCGATACCCGTTGAAAAACGGGGTGTGCCGACCGCCCTCTTCCTTCGTCAGAACGTAAACCTCGGACTCAAACTTCGTGTGCGGCGTGATCGTGCCCGGCTTGGCCAAGACCTTCCCGCGCTCAAGATCGTTCTTGTCAACACCGCGAAGCAAGCAGCCGACATTGTCGCCGGCCATGCCCTCGTCAAGCATCTTATTGAACATCTCGACACCGGTGACCGTGGTCTTACGCGACTCTTCGATCAAGCCCACGATTTCCACTTCGTCGCCGACGTGAATCTGGCCTCGCTCGATACGCCCCGTTCCGACCGTGCCGCGACCCTTGATGCTAAACACATCCTCGATCGACATAAGGAACGGCTTGTCCAAAATCCGCTCAGGCTCGGCCACATGCTCATCGACCGCTGCGAGCAGTTCCGCGATGCACTTCGTCGCCTCTTCGTCCTTGGGATCGTTCAGCGCGCCCAGCGCGTTGCCGCGGATCACGGGAGCATCGTCGCCCGGGAAATCGTACTTCGTCAGCAGTTCCCGAACTTCCAACTCCACCAAGTCAAGAAGCTCCTCGTCGTCCACGAGGTCGCATTTGTTCAAGAACACGACCAAATACGGCACGTCGACCTGGCGGGCCAGGAGGATGTGCTCGCGCGTTTGCGGCATCGGGCCATCCGCCGCGGAAACCACGAGAATCGCGCCGTCCATCTGAGCGGCACCCGTGATCATGTTCTTCACATAGTCGGCGTGACCGGGGCAATCAATGTGCGCGTAGTGACGCGAGTCTGTTTCGTACTCCACATGCGACGTCGCGATAGTCAGAATCTTCGTGGCGTCACGACGCCCCTGAGACTCCGAAGCCTTCGCAACCTGGTCGTAACTGATCGCCTTGCACAGACCCTTGCATGCCTGAACAGTCGCAATCGCCGCAGTTAGCGTCGTCTTTCCATGGTCGACGTGACCAATCGTCCCAAC
>JAJDDU010000555.1 GCA_029260155.1 Phycisphaerae bacterium
ATTCCGCCGTCACCCAGCCCGTCCCATCCCCAGCTTTCCATCGCGGTGCACCCTCTTCGAATGAAGCTGTGCAGAGCACATGCGTATCGCCCCACTTAATGAGCACCGAGCCAGGCGCGAATTTCGTAAAACCGCGGACAATCTCAATCTTCCTGAGATCAGCCGTCCGCCTCCCCTCGAACCGCATCGTTCGTTTAGCCATACCTAAGAGTCTCTCGTGGTGCCGGTTGATTCACGCTCACCATCGTGCCCGCTTCACCATGCATGTCAAGGCGACGCTCGAAGCGCGGAAACAACTTGGCCCGACCATTTCCCCGTCGCACGACAGCAGATGCGCCGAACCGTATCGCCGGCATGCTCCATGCCGACAGACAGGTGGTCTTCCGGAATGATCGAATCGACGCGGCTGGCCCATTCGACGACCACGACGGCGCCGGATTGCACCATCTCTTCGAAACCAAGGGCGACGAGTTCGTCCCCGCCAGCCAATCGATACGCGTCAATGTGATGAACACAGAGTCGCCCGGGATACTCGTTGATGATCACAAACGTCGGGCTGTTGACCATGACGTCGTCCGGCACGCCGCAACCCCTGGCGATCCCTTTGACAAGCTGCGTTTTGCCTGCACCCAGCTGCCCCTGTAGCGCAATGCAGATGCCCGTGTGCAACAGGACACCGATGCGTTCGCCGAGAGAGGAGGTTTCCCCCGCTGAGTGCGTTGTGATGCAATAGTCGTCCGTCACCGTAGATGCTCGTAGCCTTTGGGTTCCAGCGGAGTCGTACGCCCGTCGGCCGTACGAAGCAGCACACCCGATTCGACGATCGTGCCGACGCGGTGTAGTGCCACACTACTGACACTTTGTTTGGCGACCGCCTCATCCGCGGAAATCAGCAGTTCGAAATCCTCGCCATCAGAAAGCGCGTGATCCAACGGGCTCCGTTGATCTTCTGCGGCGGCAGTGCGCGCTTCACCGCTGATGACCATCTCGATCAGCGATTCGTCCAAGACCGCGCCGACGTTCGACGCACTACACATTCGGTGCAGATCCAGCGAAAGACCGTCGCTGAGATCCATCATCGCGTGCAAGCCGGTACCCCATCGCGCGGCGATTCGTTTCGCCTCGTGTACGCGAGGGGCGAAATCCACATGCTTGCCCAACAGGCTTCCCCCGAGAGTGCCCGTAACTAAAAGTGCATCGCCCGCCAAGGCGCCACGGCGAAGAACGGGCTGAATCCCGGAAAACGGCACCGCGAGCATGGCTATGTCGATGGCCAATCGCTGCCCCCACGACGTCGTATCCCCACCAACAATGGCACAGTCGAACGTGTCGGCCACGGAACGCATCCCATGGTAAACCTTCTGGACGTCGTCGAGCTCTGTCCCATCGGGCAGCGCGAATGAGACGGTCGCAGCGAGCGGCTTGACCGCCATGGCAGCGCAGTCGCTGAGCGAACAGGCGATCGCCTTGCGGCCTACTGCGTAGAAACCATGCGTGTCCAGATCAAAATGAACGCCGTCGAGCAGCATGTCGGTCGTAATCAGCACATCGCCCGCGGCATCGATGATGGCCATGTCATCACCGATACCCAACTTCACGCGCGCACCCGACGCCGGCGTCAGACGTTGTTCCGCCAGCCATTCGAGGATTCGGGATTCACCGCATCGCGTCACAGCCATAGCCCCCATGCGGATTTATCTCGGACATGTATGCCCACGACACTACGTTCGTTTGAACTGCCGTTCGAGGTCTTTGACCGTCATGCGCAGCGTCGTCGGACGCCCATGCGGGCAGTTGCTCGACTTCTCGACCAGCGACTTTCGGCTGACCAGCGCGCCAATCTCCTCCTGCGTCAGTGGATCACCCGCTTTCACGGCCGCCTTGCACGCCATCATGCTCAGTATCGCGTACGTGATTTCCTCGGTGGCAGGGTCGGTCACTGTGTGTTCGAGCGTGTCCAGCAAATCGCGCAACAGCCCCACGACGTCATTGTCCTTGAAGAGCGACGGTGCCGACTGAATCGCCACCGTATCAGTGCCAAACTGTGTCACTTCCAGGCCGATTCGATCCAACACTTCGGCATGTGTCTCCAGAAGCGCCATTTGCGACTGCGTGATTTCGGTCGTTTCAGGAAGCAGAAGACGTTGCGATTCCAGCTTGCCGCCCGCGATACGTTCCTTGAACTGTTCGAACAAGATCCGCTCGTGCAAGGCGTGCTGGTCGATGATGACCATGCCTTCTTCGGTCTCGCACACCAGATAGGTGTTGTGCAACTGTATGGCACCGGACAATACGGCAACACTGCGCGGCATCTCACGCAGACCAAGATCGTCAGGGACGGGGACCGGCGCCTCTTCAGCCGGACGGTACATCTCCCGCCACATGTCCATACCCGCCGCAGGCGCAGGTGCTTCCGCCGGATCAATCGCACGCGATCCCAACCCGGTTCCACCACCCGACCCCAAAGACAGCGACGGCTGCAACGGCGGAGTACGCTTGAACTCCTCGGCGAAGTCACGGAGCATCCGCGCCCGCACCTCCGGATCAACGTCCGGCCGCGCACGGTCGCCGCTGAGCGTCGGCGTCAGGTCAGCCCCCTGCAAAGTCTCGCGCAAGGCACTGAGAATCTGCGAATGCACCAAGCGAGCGTCCCGCCAACGAACCTCGATCTTCGTCGGGTGAACGTTTACATCGACCGCCTCCGGCTCAATGTTCAGGAACAGAAACACAATCGGATGCCGATGCGGGTCGATTAGCCCCCGGTACGACTCCCGAATCGCGTGCTGAATGTTGCGATCTCGAATGTAGCGACCGTTGAGAAACGTCTGCTGCCAACTCGTTGAGGAACGCGCGTCAGCCGGCGGCGCTGCATAGCCCTCGATCGACAAGCCCGCCTCCTCGCGGCGGACCTCAAGAAGCGCATCACCCAACTCCTCACTGTAGAACTTCGCAATACGCTCCCGTCGCGTGGTGTGCTGCGGCAACTGATGCACGACACGGTTGTTGTTTTTGAGATCGAACGCTAGATGCGGATGCGCCAGCGCGATGCGCATAAACTGTGTATTGACGTGCCCATACTCCGTGCCCGCCGTCCGCAGGAATTTGCGGCGCGCCGGAACATTGAAGAACAGATCGCGCACCTCGACACCCGTCCCCACCGGACAACCCGCAGCGCGATTCGTCTGCACCTCCTCCGCCGCAATGACGATCTCAGCCCCCTCATCACCGTCAGCCGGCCGGGAAACAATCCGCATGCGCGAAACCGCGCCCACGCTCGCCAACGCCTCACCCCGAAACCCGAGCGAATCAATGCGGTAGAGGTCGTCTTCCACGGTGATCTTGCTCGTCGCGTGCGGCTCTACCGCGAGCAACAATTCGTCCGCCGACATCCCACAACCGTCGTCAGCCACGCGAATCAGCGACGTCCCACCCTGTTCAACGGTCACGCCGATGCGAGACGCCCCAGCATCCACCGCATTTTCCATCAGCTCCTTGACGACGCTGGCCGGACGCTCGATCACCTCGCCCGCGGCGATCTTCTTAACCAGAATATCAGGCAGCACCCGTATCTCAGGCATCCATTCGTCCCTTATGCCGACACCGCGCCCAGCGCCAAGCACTCCCAAATCAGCTAAGATCCCCTCCGCGCCAGGGCCCACCAGAGCCCAGAGCGCAAGCGACGGGTCAAACGCCGGAATCGCCCAGAGTATAGTTGGACCGTAGAACCGAGACAAACATGCCCGCGCCAACCAGAGCTACACCCGTCGACTACCATACCCTGCGACCGTCGCGCTCCGACAGATCCGCGACTGTAGCCCCTGACGCACTCGATGTTTCCATCGCTTTCGACAATCAATTCACAGTCGCAGCCTTCGCCGCAACCGTCCCATCCGCCGTGACCGCCGCCGCAAACCGCCGCCTCCACATCGTGTCGCTAACGATGGCCGACGCCCCCCACAACATCGCCGTGCAACCCTCAAACGCCCTAGCCATCGCGCGCGAAGTGCTCAACGCCGCCGCAGCCCTCAAAGCCCAGCTCTGCGTCATCCCGGCCCCAACAGTAGTAGCGCGCGCAAACGCCAACAACCAAACCCCTATTTCTTACAGCGATGCCATCAACGCAACGTATCAACTGCTAACCACCCTAGCAGAACCAGCCGCAGCAGCAGGCGTAACCGTCGCCATCCGCGCCCCCAGCGGCGGCTGCCTCCTGTCCCCCATCGAAGTGCGCGAGTTAGTCGACTCGGTCTACAGCCCCAACGTCGGAGTCTGCATCGACGTAGCCGCTCTACAACAAATAGGCCGCCTCGACGACTGGACACGCATCCTCCAACACCGCATCGTCTGCCTGCGCGGACCCCACACCGTCCTCGCCCCCTGTGCCGACCCCCTCAGCGACGACCACGATTCCTGTACCATTACCATCGACGCGGAATGAAAGAGACCGCCAAACGCGTCGCCCTCGCGGCAGACCCAGAGTCAACCCCAGCGTTGCATAAACCGGCTCGATTGGGGTCACGCGGCGGGGCGTAGGCGGTCGCGTGCGGTGAGGAGTTCCTCTTTCACCGTGCCCGTTCCGCTGATGGTCAGCGTGAGCTTGCCGCTTGGGTGTGTCAGACGCCCGGCACGCTGCAACAGAGTCTTGCGTACCGTGTGCACACGCTCGAATGCCCACAAGTCCGCGTGATTGTCCGTTGTGCCGCAAGGTCACCCTGCGCGCGCTTACGCTCAACGTCATGATCGTCTGGCATCAGATCCGGGGGTTTCTACAGAGTAGGCTTCAGCCCGTTTATGCGTAGTCCGGATACCACATCGCGTCGGCCACCGTTTCCTCGATTTGTTCGTCGGGGATCAGACGTCCACGACCCTCAAGCCTGACCTGCCGGATGATTGCGACGGCGATCCTGCGGGTTACGTCTCGGAGCTCGTTCTGGTCCGGGTAGATGGCGCCGATCCGCAGGTGCTCCTGCGTCACGCAGTCGGCGAGCGTGCGGGCAGCGACAAGGAACAGCTTATCCGTGACCTCGTGCGCCCCCGATAGGATGCAGCCCAGGCCTACCCCGGGAAAGATGAAGACCTTGTTGCCCTGGCCGGCGCAAAAAACCTCTCCCTTGAACTGGACGGGTTCGAACGGACTACCGGTGGCTACGATGGCCTGGCCGTTCGTCCACGAAACGGCCTCCTCGAGTGTGCATTCGGCTTTGGAAGTCGGATTGCTGAACGGAAGAATGATTGGCCGCTGCACATGTGCAGCCATCTCGCGGATGATTTCTTCGCTGAACATTCCGGGCCTCGCCGTCGTACCGATCAGGATCGTTGGCTTGACCTTCCTTACAACCTCCTTGAGGGATGCTGATCCACCTCCCGAAAAGCCGTAGTGCTGAAATGCCTCGCTTTGCATCGCGAATTCTCGCTTGTGCTCTTGTTTGATGCTCCGCCCTTCATGGAGCAGACCATCGCTGTCGACGAAGACCAGAGCACGCATCGCAGATCCGATGTCTGCGTCCTCTTCCAGAATGGCGGTCCGGACCAATCGACCGATTCCGACGCCTGCGGCGCCCGCACCCGCGAAGACGATGCGTTGCTTTGAGAGTTTTCCACCAGTAATACGAAGCGCGGCGAGGATGCCACCGAGCGCCACTGCGGACGTGCCCTGGATGTCGTCGTTGAAGCAGGGAATCCGCTTGCGATATCGATCGAGTAGCATGAACGCGGTGTCCTTGCGGAAGTCTTCCCATTGCAGCAACGCCTTCGGATAGGAGTGCGCGACCGCCTCGACGAATGCCTCGATAAACGTCTCATATGCCTCGCCCCGAAGACGACGGTGACGGTATCCGATGTACAGCGGATCGTTCAGTAGTTCCGCGTTGTCCGTGCCAACATCGAGACTGATGGGCAGGCAGGCTGTCGGGCGGATTCCCGCGGCTGCGCAGTACAGCGATACCTTCCCGATTGGAATGCCGATGCCCCCCGCCCCCTGATCACCGAGGCCCAGAATGCGCGCGTTGTCGGTCACTACAATGAGCCGAATGTCTTTGTGAACGGCGTTGCGGAACAGATCAGGAATCCGGTCAATGTGGTCAGGTGTGATCCAGAGCCCCCGCGGCCTGCGAAAGATGTGGCTGTACTGCTGGCATGCCTGACCGACGACAGGCGTGTACACTATCGGCATGAGTTCCGAGAGGTTTTCAACCAGCACGCGGTAAAACAGAGTCTCGTTGCGGTCCTGGAGCGCGACCAGACCGATGAACTTCTCCAAATCGTCAGATTTGGCGCGGAGGTGTTCAAGCTCCAGTGCGACCTGTTCTCTGATCGTACGTTCCGTCGGCGGTAGCAGGCCCTCCAAGCCCAGCGTCCGCCGCTCCTCAAGCGAGAACGCTGCGTCCTTGTTCTGCATAGGATCTCGCAGCAACTGGACGCCGGACAGCTGGTCCTTCGCTTCCAAGTGTTCGGTTCGCATCGTCGTCGTTGACATGGTTGGCTCTCCTGGCATGGTTGGTGTGGATTGTTCGTCTCAGCCGCCCGAAGTGTGCGCGTTGCTAGGCTCCGCAGATGAGCACACGACGGGTCTCGCTACGACAGCCAGCAAGAACCGTGCCACATACGGTTGGAGAGTGAGTCAATTCCGGCGATCTCATTCGCGGGAACTGAATCGACTCAATCTGCGGTGGCCTTCACCACTGGAAGTATGCGAAACGACTTGTGACAAGCGTTGGTAACTCTTCAGCCACGTGCAATGGCTCCAGCCGCGCGAATGTAAAGATAGGTAAGCTTGCGCGATCTGACCTGCTATGGTATGCCATAGCGTATGGAGCCAGGGACGGCGAAAACGCTGAGGGAAATCATCGACGCCGCG
>JAJDDU010000556.1 GCA_029260155.1 Phycisphaerae bacterium
TGGTGACGTAGAGAGCGTCGATGCCCCAGGGACTCGCCTAGGCGTGAGGGTTGGTGCTCGCCAGGTGCCCATGGTTGCACCAAGGCTGCGTCGTCGAACAGGCCCCGCCACCGCGGGCACCGGAAAACCCAACAGCCGGCAAAACTCCCCAAATGGCTAACTTAGGGCCATGGGGTGGAACCCGCCCTATCCTATGGCATGCCACATTCGCCAATCACACCCCCCACCTCCGATTTGTGGGGGATTCCTTGACCCGTCCGTCCGATATGGTATAGTGTGCATGTACACATGGGGGCTCTCCGGAGTTCCTGCGGCGTCGGTGTTTCGGCGCGAATGTTACATTGTTGACGGCTCGAAGTTCATGACGCGTTGCACAAGTTAGCCATGTATGCGGGTTGGGTCATTTTGACCGGCTTGGCTGGCTGACGCGCGTCGTCCGCTTTGGGCCTCTTTTGTTTTTACTCACCGCGCTGGAGTGAGTGTTCGTTGGCTTTGTTGGAGTCCAAGGTTCTGAAAATCACACTGCCTGATGGCAACACCCTCGAATTGGCGGAGGGTGCGACTACCCTCACCGTTGCGGAGCAGATCGGGCCGGGTCTTGCGCGAGCGGCGGTGGCCGGTCGCTATACCATAGATGGGCAGACCGAGACGATTGACCTGAATCGCCCTCTGCCCGACGACTGCTCGATCGAGATTCTCACCAAGAGCGACGACTCAGCCGACAGCCTCTATGTGCTTCGACACAGCACCGCGCATGTGATGGCTGAGGCGATCTGCAAGCTCTACCCGGCTGCGCAGCTGGTGTACGGGCCACCTCTCGAAGACGGTTTCTACTACGACATTGATCTTGATGAGTCGCTGACGCCCGACGCTTTCGAGCGGATCGAGGCAGAGATGAAGCGGATCGTTAAGGAAGATCGCCCGTTCAGCCGGTACGACATGTCTCGCGACGAGGCGATGACCAAGCTGGCCGGCGAGAAGAACCGTTACAAAGTCGATAACGCTGAGCGTGCCGAAGGTGACACGCTCAGTTTCTACATCACCGGCGAGCGGCGCGGCGAGGATTTTGAAGATCTCTGTCGTGGTCCGCACATACGCTCGACGGGGCAGATCGGCGCGTTCAAGGTGCGTCAGCTTAGTGCTGCGTACTACCGTGGCGATGCTAATGAGAAGTCTTTGCAGCGTGTGTACGGCACGGCGTTTTATAAGAAGAAGGCACTTAAGGAACACCTGCATCGTCTGGAGGAAGCTAAGAAGCGCGATCACCGAGTGATCGGTCGACAGCTTGATCTGTTTCACATCGATGAGGCTGTTGGGCAGGGGTTGGTCCTGTGGATGCCGGCCGGTTCGATCGTTCGCAAAGAATTGCAAGACTTCATCTCGGACGAACTTCGCAAGCAAGGCTATCAGGAGGTTTTCACGCCGCACATCGGCAAACTGGACCTCTACCGTACGAGCGGGCACGTTCCTTACTACGAGGACTCGCAGTTTCCGCACCTTTTGGTCGTTCGCGACCATGCGCGACCTCTGGTGAAGTACCTGCGCGAGTGTCGCGATGGGAACACGCTACCCGACGCCGATCGGGAACGGGAACTTGTGCGGCAGGCGAATATCCTTGAGGCGGAGTATCCTTGGGAGGAGAAAAACTCGGTGCGGCGTTATGCCATCGCCCGCGAGCTGTCGATGGAGGGCACGGAGCAGTGCAGTTGTGCGCAGATCGCGCATCATTACGCCAGTGGCGGCGGTCAGGGCTTCTTGCTCAAGCCGATGAACTGCCCGCACCACATCAAGATTTTTGCCAGTCGCCCGCACAGTTACCGCGATTTGCCGGTCCGGCTTGCTGAGTTTGGAACGGTTTACCGCTGGGAACAGTCGGGCGAGTTGAACGGGATGACGCGCGTTCGCGGTTTCACGCAGGATGATGCACATCTCTTCTGCACGCCGGAGCAAGTGCCCGAGGAGTTGGCCAACTGCCTGCACTTGGTACGATTGATCTTCACGACGCTGGGCATCACGGAATACCGCGTACGCGTGGGTTTGCGGGACCGGGACTCCGACAAATTCATGGGCGACGAGGCCAAGTGGGACATGGCCGAGCAGGCCTGTCGCGACGCAGCCAAGGTTCTCGGCGTACCGTTTTCCGAGGAGGTCGGCGAGGGTGCGTTCTACGGCCCGAAGATCGACTTCATTGTGAAGGATTGCCTCGGTCGCGAATGGCAGCTTGGAACGGTGCAGGTTGACCCGACGCTCCCGGAGCGATTCGGTTTGAACTATGTCGGGTCGGACAATCAGGAGCATCGTCCGGTGATGATCCACCGTGCTCCGTTCGGGAGTATGGAGCGATTCGTCGGCATCTTGATCGAGCACTTCGCGGGCGCGATTCCGTTGTGGCTGTCGCCCGTGCAGGTGGCGGTCCTTACGATCAGCGAGAAGAGTGTGGAATTCGGCCGCAAGGTGCATCGCGTGCTGGCTGATGCGGGGATTCGGGTGGAGCTTGACGATTCGGATGAGCGGATCGGCCCGAAGAAACACGACGCCCGTGCGAAGAAGGTCCCCTATCTGCTGGTGATCGGCGAGCGTGAAGCGGCAGAGGGAACGGTGAACGTCAACAACGCCGAAGGCAAGATGCTGGGGAGCGTTGCTCTCGAAGAGTTCGTCCGGACGTGTCTGGACGAAATCGAAACAAAGAGTATGCGGAAGCTGGAATCTCCGGACGCGTGTTCCGGGAGCGGCGACTCCGTCTAGTAAGGAGGTGACCAACTCATCGCCAAGGCAAATCGTACGAACGAACGAATCACGATCAGCCCCATCCGTCTGATCGACCAGAATGAAACGCAGCACGGGGTCGTCTCGACGAACGATGCGTTACGAATGGCTCGTGAAGCGGGTCTCGATCTTGTCGAAGTCTCGCCCAACGAAAAGCCGCCCGTGTGCCGCATCATCGACTGGGGCAAGCACAAGTATGACCAGCGGAAGCGCCAGAAGCAGCAGCATGGCCACGAGACCGTTCTGAAAGAGGTCCGGATCCGGCCGAAGACGGACGACAATGATCGCTTGATCAAGGTGAACCGAGCCAAACGTTTCCTTGAGCAGGGGAACAAAGTGCAGTTCACGATGCTTTTCCGCGGTCGGGAGCGGGCTCACCCGACTCTTGCCCTTGACATCTTCAGGAACATCGTCGGAGAAATCGGCGAGCTGGCGAAGATGGAACGCGCTGCGAGAATCGAGGGTCGGCGCATGACCATGGTGTTGGCGCCGGGCAAGAAGTAGCGATTACGCGTACGTTACGCACCGGGACATGCCGCGCGCGTCTATCTGAGTGCGGTGAGAATTCGCTGAAACAGTGTGATCGGCTGGAGTCCTTGATCGTGGAGTTTATCCCGATCGCATGCAAGGATCGCCGACGGTCGCGCCGGGAGCGCCCGGCGTGCAAGCGGTCTTGTGCAACGGGAGAATCTACCCATGAGTTCGACATCGATGTCGTCAAGTCTTGCAACCGTCGGGCCGCCCATCCCAGATGATCTGATACCCATGCTGAATTCGTGGCGCAGGCCGGCGATCGTGGGGCACGTTCGGCCTGACGCAGATTGCCTGGGATCGATGTTTGCCGCCGCTTTGACCTGGCCGGGCGGTGACGAGGTCGCGCGGGTCTCCTTGCCCGACGGGTCGTTGTCACGACGGCTGGCGTTCATGGCAGAGTGGGTCGGCGCACCGGTAATCGAGCCGGCTGGGTTCGATGATGTCGATGGCTTCTTGGTCGTCGACACCGCCAAGAAACCTCGTTGCAATATCGATTCAAGCGTGGGCGAATCCTGGTCGGACGGGCGAGCGATCGTCAACGTCGATCATCACACGTCGAACACATTGTTCGGTGCGATCAACTGGATCGACGCAGAGGCCAGCAGCGCTTGCGAGCTGATCTACCGGTTGATTCGCGTGGCGGGGCGGCCGATTTCGCCGCTGGTGGCTTCTTTGCTGTATTCCGGCATCCACAGCGACACCGTGGGATTCTCTCTCCCGACAACGTCGTCGTCGTCGTTGCACGCAGCCGCTGATCTGGTGGACTGTGGCGCTCGTGTTACAGAGATTGGCGAGCGTCTTTGCCGCAGCCAGAGCAAGCCGGAGTTCGATCTGAATCGCGTGTTCTACGACAACACACGACTTGTCGCCGACGGGCGGATTTCCTACAGCGCAGCCAGCTACGACGAGATCACGGAGGCGGGATGCACCTTCGCGGACATCGACGATCAGGCGGAAATCCCGCGTTCTCTGAGCGGCATTCAGATCGCCATCCTGTTCACCGAGGGAAGACCGGGCAAGACGCGGCTGAACTTGCGTGGCGAGGGAAGCGTTAAGGTGCTTGAATTATCTCGCAAGCTCGGTGGCGGCGGGCATGCACAGGCAGCCGGTGCGATCCTCGATGCCGGGATCGAAGAGTCCGTCCAGCGGGTCATTCCGATGGCGATGGAGCTTCTGGGCATTCAAAACGGCTAGCGTCTACGTCGGTACAGCGTCGGATCGACGACGCCGAGCATTGCGTCGGCCTTGAGATCATCGCCGAGGAACGTGTTGATTGCCCGCACCTGGGGTGGGGCGTCGCTGAGCATCTCGTTGTAGTCGACGTAGAGCACTTCGAAATTGGCTTGCTCGGTCAACCACTTTTCCACTTTCTCGACCTGGGCGGCGAAGTTCTTGATAAGAACGTCGTGAGTTATTCCGCTCATGGGCTTGCCCCGTCGCTCGAGCATGACGTCTTGCGAATCGAGCACCTCTTCGATTCTGCGTTTCATGAACACCACGCGATAGCGATATTCGGCGGGCAAATCGTACAGAAGCAGGTACACCAGTTTGACGGCCTTGCCCGGCGCGTCTTTTAGCCACGAGGCATCTTTCTTGGTCTGCTTGACCGGCTCGAATTCGTAGTAGCCCTTAGGATTGTCCTCGTCGGCTGCGCGGACTTTGTCGGTCATGGCCTCAAGGCCGCCTTCGTCGAGCATGCGCATCATCATGGACGTGCCCGATCGCGGCAGGCCTGAAACGACTGTGACGTAATCTCTGGGCATGAACTCTTCCCGTTTTCCGGTTTCCACGTTTCCGCCAGAGAAGACGCCGTGCCAGCGACTCTGGGCTGGCGAGAGGCTACCACGTACCGTCGGGATCCACAACGCTCCGTGCGTGGCGTGCTGAATTGGATCGACTATCCTGGTCCGCATGGATCCGTCTGAACTACAACCGGAGCTGCTGCTCAGTGCGTACGCCGCGGGTGTCTTTCCCATGGCGGACGACTCCGGCGAGCTCATGTGGTTCTGCCCTCACCCGCGGGCGATCATCCCGCTGGACGCCTTTCATGTTTCCGACAATCTGCGGCGGCGGTGCGCGTCGGGTCGATTCGCCGTCACGGTAAACCGCGCGTTTGAGCGTGTCATGACGGTTTGTGCCGATCGGGACGACGGCACTTGGATCTCGCCAGAGATCATCAAATCCTACACCCAACTTCACGAACTGGGGTTCGCCCACAGCGTCGAAGCCTGGCGGGCCGACGCCCTCGTCGGCGGATTGTACGGCGTATCGCTGGGCGGAGCGTTCTTCGGCGAGTCCATGTTCCACCGCGAGACGGATGCGTCGAAAGTCGCCCTGGTGTTCCTCGTCGAACGGCTGAACGAACGTGGCTACTCGCTGCTCGACGTACAGTTCATGACCGACCACCTCAAGAGATTCGGCGCCGTCGAGATTCCGCGCGACGCTTACCTCGCACAACTCGAGATTGCGTCCAGCCAGCCGTGCGTTTTTGCCGATGAACCGGGCGCTAATGCGGCCCCGGAGGCGTAGTCCGATCATGGCGGTCACAACGAGTACGCTTCCCGGCAGCGCCGCCGCCCCCTCCATACCTCAGACGCCGGTGGACGCGAGCGCGGTATTCCTTGCGAACATGGCTGCGCTCTGGCATCGCGATCCGCAGCTCGCGCAGCGCATCGACGAAGTGCGCGACGAAGATCGCCTGGAGTTGGTCCCGACGCGTTCGGGCGCGGCGACCGTCGCCGTCGACACGCCGAAAGGCCCCACACTCCTGCACAGCCGTTACGACCCTGTCAAGGATGCAGCCAAGCTGATCGACGCCGTCGAGATCGATGGGAAGTTTTGTTTCGTCGTGCTCGGCTTCGGCCTCGGCTACCACGTGCGCGAGCTCTTTCGTCGTCTCAAAGGCGACGCGGTGATCGTCGTGGTAGAGCCGTCGCTTGCGTTGCTCTCGACCGCGCTTGCGTGTCTGAACCTCTCCGACATAATCGCCTCAGGGCGCCTGGTCGTATTGGATCAACTCGACAAGGCCATCGTCCACGAGAAGCTTCAGCCGCACAACACGCTGATGATGCTGGGGGCGAGATTCGTAAACCACCCACCGTCTCAACGCGTGGCCGGCGAATTTCATGCGCGTGCCCGTGCGCTCATCACCGATCTGACCGCGTTCTCACGCATGACGCTGCTGACGCTCGTCGGCAACGCGCAAGTCACCTGTCGCAACATCGCGCACAACCTGCCAAAATACCTGACCACGCCGCCGATCAACGTGCTCGGCAATCGGTTCAAGGGAGCGCCAGCCATCATCGTGTCGGCCGGTCCGTCCCTGCGAAAGAACATCGAACTGCTCGCCGAAGCAAAGGGCAATGCAGTTCTGTGTGCGACGCAAACGATGTTCAAGCCGCTACTGGCCCGGGGCATCGTCCCCGACTTCGTCACCAGCCTCGATTTTCACGCGGTGTCAAAACAGTACTTCAGCGATGTCAAAGACTTTCACGGCGTACATCTGGTGGCCGAACCGAAGGTAAGCTGGCACGTGCTTGACGATTATGACGGGCCGGTCTCGCTGCTACGCAGCGCGTTCGGCGCGGAGCTCATCGGAGAAAAGCTCGCCGCACGCGACGGGCTCAAGCCAGGTGCCACCGTCGCGCACCTCGCGTTCTATCTCGCTGAGTATATGGGCTGCGACCCGATCATTTTCGTCGGACAAGACCTCGCATTTACCGGGAACTGTTTCTACGTTCCCGGCGTTGAGGTCCACGACACCTGGCAGAGCGAGATGAATCGATTCAACACGCTTGAGACGAAGGAGTGGGAGCGAATCGTTCGCAATCGCACGATTCTCAGGACCGTGCCGGACGTCGATGGCCGCGACGTCTATACCGACGATCTACTTTCTACCTACCTGGAGCAGTTTGAGCGCGACTTCATCGGAGTGTCAGCCCGTGTCATTGACGCCACCGAAGGCGGTGCGCGCATGCGCGGCTCGGACGTAATGCCCTTGCGGCAAGCGATCGACGAACACTGCACGCGCCCCCTTCCGTCCGGATGCTTCGACTACCGCAAGACCTCCGATTGGAACGATCCCGCACGGCTTGCGGATGGCCGAGCCGAAATCGAGGCCAGGGTTGAAGAAATCGGCCAGGTTCGCGAGACCTGCGTTGAGATGCTGTCGGTCCTGCATGAGCTCGAGGAGCTTTCCGACGATCCGCCCCGGTTCAATCAGCGTATCGCTCGAGTAGACGAACTGAGGGCGGCGATAAGCCGCGCTGGTCGGGCGGTGCGAATCGTCAACGCTGCCGGCCAACTCGCCGAGCTGCAACGGTTCACCGCCGATCGCAAGATGAACGCTTCCGACGCAACGGGAACCGATCTTGCCAAGCGGCAGCTCGACCGCGACATACTCTTCGTTGAGCGCTTCCTGGAAGGGGCGGACACCATGATCGAGATCTTGCGAGAAACGCTGGAACGCCTTGACGAGCACGCAGGAGCGCAGCGCTCATGAAGTGCATCGCAGCCGTCGAAGTGGATCTCGATGAATCGCCCATCGGCACGCGCAGCCGAGCAGCCAGCGATCTTCGCGGCAAGCCGGTCGTCGCGCGGACCATGGAGCAGCTTTGCAAGTCCCGGCGTATCGACCACCTGTTCGTGCTCTGCCCACCGCAGCAGACGGATCGGTGCGAGCGACTCATTCCGGACGAACTCCGCCGACGCGTCACTGTTCGCGCGCGGAGAGTAGAAGCCGCGCCGTTCCGTACGCTGGTCCGCGTCGCGCGCAAATGGTCGCTGGATGGCTGGCGCGGCGGAATCGGTGGGATATGTTCGATGGACGAGTACACACGCAGCGAAGAACTCGCGCTGCTCGCGCATGCCGAGTCAACAGATGCCCTGTTGTGCGCGTCGCCCTGCGGGCCGCTGATCGACCCGGTGCTCGTCGATACGATGATCGACCACTCCGAGCGAACGATCGACGAATCACGCATCACATTTGCGCAGGCTCCGCCGGGATTGGTGGGCACGGTTTACAGCACGGACATCCTGATCGAGATGGCCCAGAAACACTCGCCGCCTGGGATGGTGCTTAGTTACAAGCCGGACATGCCCATGATGGATCTGGCCCACAAATCCTGCTGCTACACAGCCCCCGCGTCCGTGCGTCACGCGGGCGGACGGCTCATCGTCGACACCGACCGGGCGATGCGAACCGTCGACGCGTATCTCGCGACCGGCATGCCCATCGAGGCCGAGACCGTCGGACGCTGGCTGATCGAGCGGGCTGATGGCGAAATCCCCGACTTGCCGCTCGAAGTCGAGATCGAACTGACCACAGGCGACCAGCTCGCCAATACGATTCTGCGACCGCGCGGCGCCGCCGTCGGAAAGCGCGGCCCTATCGATCTCTCGCTCATCGAGAAAATCGCAGCCGAACTCGGCGCCGTCGATGACTCCCTGGTGGTGCTCGGCGGGTTCGGCGAGCCGCTTCTTCATCCGCAGTTTGATGACATCGTTCGCATCCTGCGCGACAACGGCGTCTATGGGATCGCCGTGCGTAGCAACTGCTTGGCGCTTTGCGAGAAACGCATCGATGCGCTCATTACCCATCAGGTCGACATTTTGGCCGCCGCTCTGGACGCATGGACGCCTGAGCTTTATCGAACGGTCAATGGCGAGGATCGTCTCGACGAGGCCATCAACAACGTTCGCCAATTGACCGGAAAGCGCGGCGAGCGTCGCAGCGTCGCGCCGTTGGTCGTCCCCGAGATGACCAAGTCGGTCGACACACTCGGCGAGATGGACCACTTCTTCGACGGCTGGGTGCGCGAAACGGGATGGGCCAACTTCGTCGGCTACAGCCACTATTCTCACCGGCGGGAGGACCGCTGCGTCGTGAACATGGCCCCTCCGTCGCGACGCGCTTGCAGGCGCATGGGCAGCCGGGCAACCGTGCTGGCCGACGGTCGTTTTCTGGTGTGTGACCAGGATTTCGACGGCGCCCACGCCGCAGGTTCGCTGACGGACGCCTCGATCCGCGATCTGTGGCATGGCGATAGGTTGCAGGGGGCGCGATGCAGCCACCGGGATGGCTCATTCGACGCGATGCCGCTCTGCACCGCCTGCGAGGAGTGGCACCGTCCCTAGTAGACCGCGATGAATAGCACCCAACGCCCACGGATTGCAATCCGTGGGACCGCGCGTGCTTGATAGACCACTTAGCGGGCGCTACACTTCGATGATGGCTTTGATAATCACGAAATCGCGAGGACGACGGTATTTATGACAGCACCGGGCAGATATGTCGGCATCGATCTGGGCACCACCTACTCAGCCATCGCTTACGTGGACGGCCACGGCACGCCCGTTACGGTCAAGAACCGTGAGGGGCAGCCCGTAACGCCGTCGGTCGTGGCGATTGGCTCTGATCGCAACGTGCTCGTCGGGCAAAGCGCCCGAGAAGCGGCGCTAATCCGCCCGGAGATGGTGGCCGCCAATTTCAAACGCGATATGGGCGACCAATTCTTCCATCGCCGCGTCGGCGGACGCGAGTTTTCTCCCGAAGCACTGTCCGCCTTGGTCCTCCGCCGGCTGAGGGATGATTTCGTGAGTGCAGTGGGACCCGCCAGCGGCGCGGTCATCACCGTGCCGGCCTACTTCGGAGACGGACGACGCAGGGCGACCGCAGACGCCGGTCGCATCGCCGGGCTCAACGTCGTCGGTATCATCAACGAGCCGACGGCGGCAGCGCTCGCCAATGCGTTTCGCCAGTACCTCGAAGCCGGCGGCTCGACGATTCGCTTCGAAGCGGCTGCGATCGCTGCGACCGCGCCGTCGACCACGCTGGTGTTCGATCTCGATGACAAAACGTTTGATGTCACCATTATTCGCATCAGCGGCGAAAACTTCAACGTGCTGGCCACCGGCGGTGAG
>JAJDDU010000557.1 GCA_029260155.1 Phycisphaerae bacterium
GGGGTGGTCATGGGCGTGCGTCCGCCGACCCTGCGGATGGGCCGCGGTCCTAACGGCCCATCCGCTTCACGACGCAGTGTTACCTACCAGAATGTCCGTTGTTGAGAACAAATAGGGGGCTCGGCCTCGATTCTGGAGCTGCCAGGGAGCGTCCCTTCCGCTCGATCGCCTCGACATCGCCCCCGTCTAAGGTGAGTGCCACCGTCAATCCAACGCCCGCTGCCACCCCGTGCGGCCGCGTCCTCAAGCACCAGCCATAGCCACGCAGCCTCGAATGCGACACGAGGTTGAGATGTTGAATCGCGTCGGCCGAGTTCGTACAATGCAAGTTGAGACGGGAGGCACGAGAGATGTTCAATTCAGTAACGGTTAGGCCATTCAGGTTGATTCTCCTGGTTTCTCTGTTTTCGACTGCGGCGAGCGGTGACGTGCTCGTTTCCTACGAAAGCGACATCGACGACGACCCCACGACGCCGGGTGTCTTTGACATCGACGTAGGCCAGACCGCCACGATCGCCATCTCGCTTAGTGCTTTGGGTGGCGAGACAGGTGTCTGCACCGCGGGATTCAGCTTCGCCGGGACACTAATCGGTGAAGTGGTTGAAAACGGCCCGATCACCTTGAGCAACTTCATGTGGAACGATTCCTTCCAGGATCCAGGCCAATGGTTCACCAATAACCATCTTCCAGATCCCAGTTTCGTCAGTTTCTTCTGTTTCGGTGGGAACATCCCGCTCACGCTGGCGACCATGAACGTCACGGGCGATACAGCGGGCACGATAATACAAGACACCAGCCCGCTCCACTTCACCGACGCAGGCGTCCAACCGCTAACGATCGCGCCGGGGAGCGAGTCGTTCACCGTCAATGTGATTCCCGAACCCGCGACGGCGCTCTTGCTGGTCGTCGCGTCGGCGTTCTTCGCGCGGCGGCGAACTGTCAATTGAACGCATCGGGGAACAAGTCGAGGGGTTGGCCGCCGGAGATGGGGCGGTTTCCGGAGAAGAAGGATGCGAAAGAGGCTACCGTTGATTGGTCGAAGCGGCACGTCAAGAAGCTGTCGTTCTGGATCGGGCTCATTTGCTACTCCGCTCTGGTTGGACTGGTAGTCACTGGATTGTTGATCGGGATTCGCCGTTGGATTCCGCTCCCGCCGGCCTTGTTTGGCGGAATCGTGGGTGGTGTCACTGGCGGTACGGGCTTCATCGCCATGAGATGGTACTGGCGAGATCACTACCGACGCTTTCTGCGCACGCGGCTCAACACATTGGGCATCCCGATCTGCATGAAGTGCGCGTACGACTTAACGGCCAACGAAAGCGGTGCCTGCCCGGAGTGCGGCACGCGGTTGTGAAGGTGTGGTCAGTTTTTCTTGGCGGGCTTTTCGGGTGTTGGGGTGCTGCTTCGCGCGGTGCCTGAGGGGACGACGAAACACAGCTCACACTTGCCGCAACGGATTTTCTTGCCGCGGGCTGAGTCGGGTATCTGAAGGACGGCTCGGCATGTCAGGTTGGGACACTGAATTGTGACAGGCATGCAAAACCCCGTTGACAAGAGACACGGCGAGAGCACGCGAACACCGCTGCGCTCAAGGGTGGTATCGGTCTGCGCGCGCGCGAACTCTTCCTCGGGAATCGCGAGAACATCGATAGTCACCGCGGCGAGAGAATTACCGGACCGCGGGCCATTCTACGTGTCCGGGCGGGTCAGGCGGATTCGCGGCGACGCTTGGTCTTGGGTGCGAAGAGATCCTGGGTGCGCTCGACGACAGCCTCGGTGACGACCCACTTGCCCGACTTGGGTCTTTCGGGCAAATCGAACATGGCGTCGATCATAAAGTCCTCGATGACACCTCGAAGCGCTCGGGCACCTGTTTTACGGCCCATGGCTTTTTCGGAGATGAGGCGCAGCGCCCCTTTGGTGAACTCAAGCTGACAGCCCTCAAACTCGAAGAACTTCTTGTACTGCCGCACGAGGGCGTTCTTGGGTTCAGTCAAAATCTTGACCATAGACTCCGTGTCGAGCGGGCTGAGCGTGGTGATGACCGGCAGGCGGCCGACGAGTTCGGGGATCATGCCGAACTCGATGAGATCGTCGGGGGTGATCTCCTTGAAGAGTTCGGTGGCTTCCTCGGACCACGTGTGCTCATCGGCTTCGTTGGCGAAACCGATGGTGCTGCGGCCTACGCGGCGCTTGATGATGTCGACGATTCCGCTGAACGAACCGCCGCAGACGAACAGGATGTTGGTGGTGTCCATCTGGATGTACTGCTGCTCGGGATGCTTGCGGCCACCTTGGGGCGGCACGTTTGAGAAAGTTCCCTCGAGCATCTTGAGCAGGGCTTGCTGCACGCCTTCGCCGGAGACGTCGCGCGTGATGCTGACGTTCTGGGTGGTACGCCCGATCTTGTCGATCTCGTCAATGTAGATGATGCCGCGCTGGGCGAGTTCGAGATCGTACTCGGCGCCTTGCAGCAGGCGGAGGAGCACATTCTCGACATCCTCGCCGACGTAGCCGGCTTCGGTGAGTGTGGTCGCGTCTGCGATGGCGAAGGGCACGTTGAGGATTCGGGCGAGGGTCTTGGCGATGAGTGTTTTGCCCGTGCCGGTAGGCCCGACCATCAGGATGTTGGACTTGTCGAGTTCGACATCGTCGCCGCCCTGGTCGCGGTGGGCCAGACGTTTGTAATGGTTGTGTACAGCCACCGCGAGGGATCGCTTGGCATCGGTCTGGCCGATGACGTATTCGTCGAGGAACTCCTTGATTTGCTTGGGTGTGGGCGTCGATCCGACGATGGCGCGGGCGGTCGAGGTCTTGCGCATTTCCTGACGGATGATGTTGTGGCAGAGCTCGACGCAGGACTTGCAGATGTAGACGTCCTTCGGTCCTTCGACCATGGGGCCCACTTCGCGCTGCGTTTTGCCGCAGAAGCTGCACACGCTTCCGCGCCGGTCCCGGCCACCTCCACCACCACCACTGCTGCTGGTGCTGCTTCCACTACGTCCACTTGCCATACTGCACTAACTCCAACTCACGCTCACGACGCCAGCGGCGCCGAACGGCGGTATTGTCCGCCCACGGGGGTGATATCGTCAACCTTGTACCGCCTGCTCCAATTCCATCATAGGACGTCGACGGCTGATCGGTAGTTTTCTTGCATCGACTGCGGCATTTTTCCCTCGATGGTGCGGCCTGCACGTGCGAATCAGTTTCGGTCACGGCTTGCGGTCTGCTCCTTGATCGCCCGCGCCTTTAGCTTTTCGTATTGCTGAATGGTCAATTCGCCGGAGTCGCGCAGTTCGGTCAGTTCTCTCAGGGTCCAGGGGGGTCGGTTGGCCTTATCGTCTGCGCGCGTCCATCGTCGAACCACTGTACTGACGATCACCAGCACGGCGACGAAGGCCAGGAATATCGCGGCCGACACCGCAACGTCACGCATGATCAGATCCCGTTTCGCCCGTCGCGAACACCCGACACCCGACTCATCGTAGCGTCGCGTGAGCCGCGGATCAACGACGCGCGGCTGAGCGCAACCGCTGCGGGCATCGCGTTTCGGTTCGCGACGAATCCGGGGGGCGTCACACGAGCGTGGCCGACGGAGCCGTCGCGATTGAAGTGTGAACTGCAAATGAAGATATAGTAGCGAGGGCGTCTCCCACCGGCATCGGGTAGCGTTTGCCGGTGTGCATCCGGGAAAACGGCTAGGCCGAAGCAGGAAAGGAGACGCCGATGGATCTCAAGAGCTACTGTGCCATGGATCTGCATCA
>JAJDDU010000558.1 GCA_029260155.1 Phycisphaerae bacterium
ATTGCTTAGGGCGATGAATCGCATGAACGACTTTATCCCCACTATGTCCCTGAGTGGCTCACTGACCTATCGCGGTGAAGACATTTACGGGCCGCATTGCGATGCCGTTGATCTTCGTCGGCGGATCGGCATGGTTTTCCAGAAACCCAACCCATTCCCCAAGACCATCTTCAAGAACGTGGCGTGGGGCGCTGCCATCAACGGATATCGCGGCGACCTGCACGAACTTGTCGAGAAAGCGTTGCGACAGGCTGCGCTCTGGGACGAGGTCAAGGACAAACTCAACCAAAGCGCATTCGACCTGTCCGGCGGACAGCAGCAGCGACTCTGCATCGCCAGGGCCATCGCGCTGCAACCGGATGTGCTTCTCATGGACGAACCTTGCTCGGCGCTTGACCCGATCGCCACAGCGAAGATCGAGGACTTGATTGATGAGTTGAAGGCCCATTACACGGTCGTACTCGTTACGCACAACATGCAGCAGGCCGCCCGCGTTTCAGGCCTGACGGCGTTCATGTATATGGGTGAGCTGGTCGAGTTCGACGCGACGGACACGATCTTCACCAAACCCAACCAACAGCGTACACAGGATTACATCACCGGACGATTCGGATAACGATATGACCACGCACTTCGTCAATCTGCTTGAAGAGCTTCGTCGTCGCGCTGCCAGGATGGCAAGCCTTGTCGAGGACATGGTTCAGGAGGCGTGCGAGTCGGTAATCGACGCGAACGTGACGCTCGCCGCTCGGGTGATCAAGCGCGACAGCGAGGTGGATGCCGAAGAAGTCGCCGTGGAATCGGAGGTCATCCGTCTCATGGCGCTCTATCAGCCTGTCGGATCTGATCTGCGATTGCTGTGCGCTATCCTGAAGATCAACAATGACCTGGAGCGGATCGCGGATTGCGCCGTCAACGTAGCTGAACGGGCGAGGCACATCGAACGCGGCAGGCTGGCTCGTTACCTCGATACGATCACAGAGATGGGGACCTTTGTTCGCGGCATGTTGCGGAACGCAGTTCAGTCCTTTGCCGTTGAGGACATCGAGATGGCTCGCAAGGCATTCGCCGAGGAAGAGCGCGTCGATGCCCTCTACGAGCAGACCATCAAGCGGATCGTGGCTGACGGTGCGGCATCCTCAGATGGAATGGCAGCTCGGCTCGACGTATTATCGGTGGCCAAAAACCTGGAGCGGATCGCGGACCACGCCACGAACATCGCCGAAGACGTGATTTTCTTAGCCACCGGGGAGATCGTCCGGCACGCAGACGACGTTCCGCCGCCAAGCGGCGGATGAAACTGTAGCGATGCGGCGCAGGCAAGGCGCGGGAGCCCGGCGCCCGGGTTCCCGCCTTGCTGGCCCGCGCGGCCGCGGTTAGCGTGGAGGCAATGAGAACACCGAAGAACATCCTTGTCGTGGAAGACGAAGCTGACCTGCGAGAGTTGATCGGCTTCAATCTTGAGCGAGAAGGATACCGGTGTCGCCAGGCCGCCGTTGGCGACGCGGCGCTAGCGGAGATCACCAAGTCGATTCCCGACTTGGTGATTCTGGACAGGATGCTCCCGAATAAGTCCGGCGACGAAGTTCTAGCACAAGTAAGACGAGAACAGCGGACGGCCGCGATCCCTGTCCTGATGCTCACCGCCAAGGCTGACGAGTCAGACGAGCTGGTCGGCTTCGCTATAGGCGCGGACGACTATGTGACGAAACCCTTTTCGATGAAGGCCCTGATCGCCCGCGTCGCTGCTTTGCTTCGCCGTACACAAGAGGGACCATCCGACGACGCGAAGGGCTTGCTATCGTCCGGTCCGGTTACACTGGACGCCGATCGACACTGCGTGAGCGTTGAAGACGAGGCAGTCACGCTTACCGCAACGGAGTTCCGACTCCTCAAGGCAATCATGTCTGCTGCCGGACGATTGCGCTCGCGTGAGCAGTTGATCGACGCAGCCATTGGTGAGGACGTGGCCGTCGTCGATCGTACCATAGATGTCCATATCGCCGCCCTCCGCAAGAAACTCGGATCAGCAGCGGCATGGGTACAGACAGTACGTGGCGCAGGTTACATCTGGCGAGCGCCGGATCAAGGTGATGAATAACAGCTATGTCTCCACGTCTTGGACGCTACTTCTGGAAGCTCTTTCTGGCGAACGCCGTGGTGATGGCGGTCGTTATGGCGGGGTGCGTCTGGGTCATCGTTTCGCAGTTGGATCAGTTTCGCCAGGAAGAACTATCGAACCATCTCTCGGCACAGGCTTCGGCGTTGGAGGTCGCTGTACGCGATCGGTTCGATGCAGTGCATGCCGATGAGTTGAATGCCTTGGCCCAGCAGGTTGGCTCGACCGAACTCGAAGGCGTCCGTGTCACGTTCGTCCTCGTTGACGGCTCCGTTCTCGGTGACTCGGCGGCAATCGCGAGCGAGATGGAGTCGCACGCGGACCGCCCGGAGATCCAGCAGGCGCTAGCCCAAGTTGAACAGTTCTGACCGTATTTGGATTTCTTTGCGGTTCGAATCGCATCTTGTGAGGTGTGCGTGGGGTGTTGGCGCGCCGGAGGCTGTGTAGTCACGACCTGCCCCGTTGCTTTCGCGTGTTTTCAAG
>JAJDDU010000559.1 GCA_029260155.1 Phycisphaerae bacterium
TCCAGCCGGTGTGCAATCAGGTGTCAACACCTTCCGCTGCAAGGAATGCCACGGTTGGGATTACAAGGGTGTCGACGGCGCCTATGCCGGCGGCAGCCACTTCACCGGAATCCCCGGCATTTTCGGCACGCTGATGACCGAGCAGGAACTGTTTGACATCATCAAAGACGACTCGGCCACTACATTGAATGGTCACGACTTCGGGACCTTCGGGCTGAGCGACGACGACATCAACGACCTCGTGCGGTTCATCGTCGACGAGCTGATCGACACGGACCTGTACATCGACGGATCTGCGGCGTTCACCGGCAGCGTCGAGAACGGGTTCGGGTATTACAACGGTGCGCTCGATGGCGCCGTCGCATGCTACATCTGCCACGGCGCCGACGGCCGCAACATCGACTTCGGCGGTGGCAAATTCGTCGGCACGGTAGCGAGCAGCAATCCGTGGGAAACGCTGCACAAGATTCGCTTCGGTCAACCGGCCACCGCGATGTGCAGCATGGTGAACCTGGCACACAGTGACCAGAATTCCGCCGATGTTGGCGCTTACGCCCAGACGCTGGCGACCGCTGCGGTCGTGGGCGGCGACGTGATTCGCGGTGGTCTGATGTACGACAAGTGGTGGAAGGTCAACGGTGCGGCTGAACCGACCGGCGATCATCCGCTGTACCCGCCGGCCGGGGTGAAGTCGGGCAGCACGACTTTCCGTTGCAAGGAATGTCACGGCTGGGACTACAAGGGCGCCGCCGGTGCCTACGCGAGTGGCAGCCACTTCACCGGCATCCCTGGGATCTTCGGCACGGTGATGACCGAGGTCGAACTGTTCGACATCATCAAGAACGACTCGGTCACTACATTGAATGGTCACGACTTCGGTTCGTACGGCATGAGCGATGCGGACGTCGATGACGTGGTCCGATTCATCGTCGACGAGTTGATCGATACTGATCTCTACATCGACGGAGCCGGTGCGTTCACCGGCAGTGTCGAAACCGGGTTCGGCTTCTACAACGGTGCCCTCGACGGGGCTGTCTCATGCTACCAGTGTCACGGTGCCGACGGCCGCGAGATTGACTTCGGTGGCGGCAAGTTCGTCGGGACGGTGGCCAATGGCAATCCGTGGGAAGTACTGCATAAGATCCGCTTTGGTCAACCGGCCACAGCGATGTGCAGCATGGTGAACCTGGCGCACAGTGATCAGAATTCCGCCGATGTGGGCGCTTACGCTCAGACGCTGGCGACCGCTGCGGTCGTGGGCGGCGACGTGATTCGCGGTGGTCTGTTGTACGACAAGTGGTGGAAGGTCAACGGTGCGGCTGAACCGACGGGCGATCACCCGTTGTACCCGCCGGCCGGGGTGAAGTCGGGCAGCACGACTTTCCGTTGCAAGGAATGTCACGGGTGGGATTACAAGGGTGCCGCCGGTGCCTACGCGACTGGCAGCCACTTCACCGGAATCCCCGGAATCTTCGGTACGGCGATGACCGAGGTCGAACTGTTCGACATCATCAAGAACGACTCGGTCACTACATTGAATGGTCACGACTTTGGTTCGTACGGCATGAGCGATGCCGACGTCGATGACGTAGTCCGATTCATCGTCGATGAATTAATCGATACCGATCTCTACATCGACGGTGCGGGTGCGTTCACCGGCGACACCGGCAATGGCTTCGGATTCTACAGCGGCGCGCTCGACGGGGCCGTCTCGTGCTACCAGTGTCACGGTGCCGACGGCCGAGAGATTGACTTTGGCGGTGACACGTTCGTCGGGACGGTTGCTAACGGCAATCCGTGGGAGGTGCTGCACAAAATCCGCTTCGGTCAACCGGCCACAGCGATGTGCAGCTTTGTGAACTTGGCGCACAGTGATCAGGATTCCGCCGACGTGGGTGCTTACGCCCAGACGCTTGCGACCGCAGCGGTCGTGGGCGGCGACGTGATTCGCGGAGGCTTGATGTACGACAAGTGGTGGAAGGTCAACGGTGCGGCCGAACCGACCGGCGATCATCCGCTGTACCCGCCGGCCGGGCTCAAGTCGGGCAGCACGACTTTCCGTTGCAAGGAATGTCACGGCTGGGATTACAAGGGCGCCGCCGGTGCCTACGCGAGCGGCAGCCACTTCACCGGCATCCCCGGGATCTTCGGCACGGCGATGACCGAGGTCGAACTGTTCGACATCATCAAGAACGACTCGGTCACCACATTGAATGGTCACGACTTTGGTTCGTACGGCATGAGCGATGCCGACGTCGATGACGTAGTCCGATTCATCGTCGACGAGTTGATCGATACCGATCTCTACATCGACGGAGCCGGCGCGTTTACCGGTAATGCAGTCACAGGCCAGTCTCTGTACGGCGGAGCGGTCGATCCAATCGCCAACTGCTCATTCTGCCACGGTGCGGACGGAACAGCCGTCGACTTCGGTGGCAGCACGTTCGTCGGGACGGTGGCCAATGGCAACCCGTGGGAGATGTTGCATAAGGTTCGCTTCGGTCAACCGGCCACGGCGATGTGCAGCTACGTCAACCTAGGCTTGACGGATCAGGACGCCACCGATTTGGGAGCGTATGCGCAGACGCTACCGTAGCACCGTGTGTGCTTCGTAGTTCCTGCGACCACAATGTCGCAGAACGAGCCGCAGGTTTTGGTCTACGCGAAGTTTCGCGCTGGCTGAAGCCTGCGGCTCTCTTAATTGCAAGAGCGCGGGACGGGCTGGAACTCGGTACTCTCAAACGCGTCCGTCCACGGAGTGTAGCCATTGTCCCACTCAAGAACTCCGTCGCCCTTGTCAGACAGGGCTCACGTCGCCGCCGATACCGGGCCGATCAGCGTCCGATGGACCCTCACAAACACAGAAACGAGGGCGTCCCATGACGTTCGCACACCTGCTCGGCTTTATTCGCTCGTTGATGCGAGCAGGCACCGAACTTGCCGCCAAGAATCTCGCGATACGCTAACAACTCGCAGTCTTGATGGCGGCAGCGGCGATTATCTTCATCGGGCGGATGGTTCTTTGTGATGAACGGTCCAGGTGGTAAACTACGCTGGGGGATGTGTTAGCTTTGAGAAACCGAGACGCCCGGATTGTTAAGGAGAACGAAACTTTGATCCGAAACTGCTTGGCATTGTCGATCATCCTGCTGGCCGCACCGGCAAGTCTGGCCAATCCATTCGCCGTGCCGGTCGATTCGACGCAATCTTCGCTGCAGGTGGAATTGTGTATCTCCGGGTCGTGCGACACGGACATCTCGCCGTTGCAGGGTTCCTGGATGATCGATCTGGACGCGGTTGATACGCCGACATCGATCACGTTGTTTGACCTCATGTTCCAGGCCACACAAGATCTGGTACACCACATAGAGATCGTCATCATCTTTCCCCTCGGAGATTTCGACAGTACGACCACGGGGCTGGAGATTCTCTACGCCACGCCGGGTTGGCCCTCGGGCCCGGCACCGGTGGTTACCGACGCCTTCACGTTCTTCAATGTGCCCCTCCAAGCTGAAGGAGCGCTGGCCTACATCGCCACGGGAGTCGTCTGCGACTTGCTGACGAACGCCGGTCAATTGTGCATCGACACGCGCGACCTGGGTCTAAAAGGCGTTCAGACCGCCGACCAAATCAACGGCACGGTCACCTCGATCGGGGGTGTTGTGACACTCGCCAGCACGGGCAGCATTCAAAGGCCCCTCGATCCGGCGAACCCGGGTCTTGGTGACATCACCCTTACCTGGACGGTTCACGGCGAAGTGCTAGTGCCCGACCCCTTGCCTGGCGACCTCGATGGGGACGGGGACGTGGACTCGGATGACTACACGACGTTCTCTGCCTGTTTCTCCGGACCCGGCGTTACCATACCGCCGCCCGGCTGCCACCCGACGAACTTCGCCAACGCCGACCTCGACGGCGAGCTCGATGTCGATTGCGACGATTGGGACATGTTTGCCCTTGCGTTCGAGAATTCTCAAGGCGTCCCACCTGATGTGCTGGGTGAGTGTCTTGGCGGCATACCAACCACCTCGCAGTGGGGCCTGATGGTCATGGCAATGCTGGTCCTGACCGCCGGAACCCTTGTCCATGGAACGAAGGAGCACTCACTTGACGAAACGCAAACGGGTACTGCCCGTGATCGCTCTGGTGGCGCTTTGCGCGGCGCGGGCTGATGCGCAGACATGTGCGGGAAGCGTCTCGGCGAGTGACGCGTGCGGCAGCGCACACGTCCTGCCGGGAACCGAGGGCCACCATGTGGCACTCATGGACGTGTCAACGGCAACAGGGGCGCCGACTTACTGCGGGGCAACCGTGGGCAAGACGGCCTGGTTCGAAGTGACGCCAGCGGTCAGCGGTCCGATGGTCTTTTCGACCTGCCACCCTTCGACGACGTACGACACGGTGATCCAGGCGTTCAGCGGCGGCAACAGCGAATGCCAAGCCATGGCAAGCGAGGGCTGCAATGATGACGCGTCCGGTGCCTTCTGCGACAACGGCTGCTCGTACTCTGCGTCGGCGATGTCGATCAGCGCGACGGCCGGCGTGCGTTACCGGTTTGAGGTGGGCGCGTTCGGCGACAACTCGGCTGATTGCACGCTCTGCCTCGGTGTGGTGCTGACGATCGGGACACCATGCGGCGATGTACCGACCAATCTCGCCTGCGCGACGGCCGAGGTGCTGCCGGGGACGCCCGGTGTCCATGAGGCGCAAGTAGATGTCGAAGGCGCGATCGTCCCGGCGTCCGAGCCACAGCCGTCGTGCACGAGCACACCCATCGGCCACAGCGTGTGGTTCAGCGTCACGCCCGAGGTGAGCGGCACGCTCAAGTTCACCACGTGCACGCCGCAGACGACCTACGACACGGTTCTGGCCGCCTACACGTTCGCCGACGGCTGCGCAACCAGCTCCATGGCGCAGGGATGCAGCGACGACGACGCTTCGTCGGGTGCGTGTGACACGGGTTGTCCGCCCGGCCTGTTCCGCGGTTCGACCGTGTCGCTCGCATGCCAGGCGGGTCAGGCGTACCTCTTCCAAGTCGGATCGTACGGGAAGAACTCGGCTGGCTGTGACCTGTGTCTCGGCGTGCGCGCGGCGGTGATGGAGTGCGCAGCGGACGGCGATTGCGACGACGGCGATCCTTGTACAGCCAACACCTGCCAGACCGGAGTGTGTGTTACGGAAAACTCGGCGGACGGCACGCCGTGCGGGAATCCCGCGTCGAGCGCGTGCGACGATTCGGATTCCTGCCAAGCGGGCGTTTGCCAGTCGAACTTCTGGCCGGCAGGCACTGTCTGCACGGACGACGGCGACGATTGTACGGATGATGTTTGCAGCCTCGACGGGGTATGCGTACATCCAACAGCGCTCGACGGTGCGCCGTGTGGGAACGACGTCCACACCGACTGCGACGACGCCGACTCGTGCCGATCGGGCGTTTGCGAGCCGAACTACAGGCCAGCGGGAACATCTTGTGCGGACGACATGTTTTGCAACGGCGACGAAGCGTGTGACGGATCGGGGGGTTGTCTCGCATCGCAGGTGCCGGCCTGCAGCAACGGGACGGTTTGCAATGAGGCGGCCAGCAAGTGTGATTCCGATTGCAACCTGAGCGGGCAGGCGGATTCGCTGGACATAGCCAACGGTCAGAGTATGGACAGCAACGCCAACGGCGTTCCCGATGAGTGCGAGAATCTGCGGGTGGACACGATGGCGGGCGTGACGCTTCTGACGGCCGACTCGCTCATTCCGCCGCGCATCTCCTTTGTCGATGGTCTGCCGCGCGCAGTCGAGGCGAAGGTGGCGTTCTCAGGCAGCGTGGCAAACGACGCGCTCTTTCAGTCGCTGGCGTTCCTGGATCGATATCGCGATTTGTACGGTGTGACGGCGCCGAGCACGACGTTTTTCCTGAAACGCATCATCGATTACGGGCACCGCGACCTGTTCTTCGGCCAGCAGCGGAACGGCATCCCCGTCCACGCAGCCTCTCTGGCGGTTCACCTCGATGGCGACTTCATCATCGCGACGAACGGGCTTTATCTTCGGAATGTTCCGGTATTGGCCCCGGAAATCGTGTCGGCATCGGCGGCGGAGACCATCGCGCGTGGGGCGCTCGCCGCACCTGCTATTCCGCTCGGGGCAAGCAGCAAGCTGATGTACTACAACCCGGTGTTGGTCGGCGACTCGCCTGACGAGACACATCTTGTGTGGCGCGTCATCTTGCGCGGCGAATTGATGGACGGGGCATCCGGAAAATGGACCATCTTCGTCGATGCGCACGACGGGCAACTGCTCAGCACGGTGAGCGAAGAGCACACGGGTATGGACCTGGATATTTCGACGGCCAACGGCGACACGTCGAGTACGTGCTGGTCCTGGCCGCACTCCGACCCGACAACGCAGTGGTTCACGGAAGGCGGTCCGACGGGAAGCTACCCCGGTGGTGCGAGCAACTACCCCGGCGGCGACGAGGACGGCGATGCGTCGTACCTATTCAGCATTCAGGTGTACGACTGGTTCAAGAACAATTTCGGGCGGCGATCGTACGACGATGACGACGAGCAGATCGAAGTTTACATGCATGTCGGCGGGGCGTGCCCCAACGCGTGGGCGAACACGACCTGTCTAAAATTCTGCAACGGGACGGTCGTTCTCGACATCTTCGCGCACGAATTCACGCATTCCATGGGCGATGAGACGGGCGACTTGGATTATGTGAATCAGTCGGGCGCTCTGGACGAAAGCTACGCAGACGTATTCGGTTCGATTATGGATTGGAACTGGATCATCGGCGAGGGTTCCTCGTATGCAACAGGGTGTTCCGGTGCGCCTCCGGGCACAATACGGAACTTGGCCGACCCGACGCAGTGCGGCGATCCGGACCACATGAGCAATCTGTGTACGTCGACGAATAACTTCTGCAATTACCACGCGGACGGTGGCGGCGTTCACACCAACAGCAGCATACCCAACAAGGTAGCGTACCTGATTGCGATGGGTGGTACCCACAACGGGTTGACGATGAGCGGTATGGGCACGACGAAACTCCGGCAGCTATACTACCAGGTATACACGCGCGAGATCGGCGGCAATGCTGCATTCATGGATGCGCGAAACGCGACCGTTCGCGTCGCCCAGCAGTGGCAGGGTATCAAGCACGGAATCACATCGCAGAATGTCTGCGACGTGGTGAACGCATATGCCTCGGTCGGGCTCGGTGGCAGCGACCTTGACTGCGACGGTATCCCCGACACGACGGACACAGATGACGACGGCGACCATATCCCCGACTCAAACGACAACTGCCCGTTGATCGGCAACCCCAACCAAAAAAATACGGACGGAGACGGTGACGGTGGGGACGCGTGTGATCCGGACAACGACAACGACGGCGTTCCGGATGACGGCAACGGCTCGGGTGAAGGCGACAACCCATGCACGTCGGGCATCATCACGCCCGACTGCGACGACAATTGCCCGACGACTTTTAATGAGAACCAGGCCGACGACGACGGCGACGGGATCGGTGACCACTGCGACGATGATGATTACGATTGGATTCTCAATAGCGTGGACAACTGCCGCCACAAGTGGAACCGGGACCAAGCCGACCACGACGGCGACCACTTAGGCGACGTCTGCGACCCGGACGATGACAACGACTCCATCCCGGACGTGACGGATAGCTGTCCGTTCGACGCCAACGTGGGTCAAGACCCGGACGAAGATGGCGTGGACAACGCATGCGACAACTGCCCGACAACGGACAACCCGGGACAGAGCGACAACGATGCCGACGGCGACGGCGACGCGTGCGATTTGGATGACGACAACGACGGCGTGCCGGACACCAACGACATTTGTCCGCGCCGCTACGATCCCGATCAAACCGGTCTCGCGTGCAACGACAATATCCTGGCAATCCTCGCCGGGTTCGAGAAGGTAGTGCCGGTTGATTTCGTGATACCCTTCCCGTTCCCGGGGTTAATCTCGCACGTGACGCTGCCGCTCACCGTGATCGGGGATGTGGTTGGGCCCGCCTATCTGTCGGCGGGCTACCGCATGACCGTCGACGTCTCGATGCCCATCAATCTTCCGATGATGATCGTGGACGATAGGGGCAGGGCGGTCGCGCGGGCGAGCGAGGGTCTCGACAAGCGGCTAAGCTTTCGGCCATCCCCGGCGAGCCACTACGCGCCGCTGAATGCGGGCGGAATGTCCGCGGGTCTCGGCGGGCGCGGTTCGTCGGCTTCGGTGTTCGCAGCCGAGCGCTACTCGTTGATCATCTACACGACGCCGGAGGTTGTGCCCAACCAGCCGTATCCGATTTCGATGACATTGCACAGCCACCTGCCGGCGGCGTTCGATCTGAATCACGACGGCGCGGTCGATCTGCTGGACTACCGCGTGTTCCATGAGGCGGCCGGCGGACCAGGCCAGCAGACATTGGACACGCGCGCGGACTTCGACGGCGACAGCGACACCGATCTTCTGGATTTTGCCGCATTCCAGCAGGGGTTCGCGGATCCGTAGAGTCGTTGCGGGATGCGGATTCTGAGATTCCATACGCCGCGACATTTGTGCACATTTGTGCGTGAGTTTTCGCGCGTCCCCGTTCTGTATTCCGTACGCATTGCCAACAAAGCGCTGATGATTGGAAGCGATCACGACAGCACTTTGCAAGTGATGTTGGTTGCACTTTGCACCGAAGCTGGTTCGGACAGGTCGGCTCTCAGCAAGACCGTGACCGTAGTGCCCTCTCCGAGTTCTGTTTCTACCGAGATCGTCCCGCCGTGGGCGGCGACAATCCCCCTGCAAATCGCCAATCCGAGTCCGCTGCCCTTCACGTGGCTCTCTCCGATCATGCCGGAGTTTAAGGCAAACGCTTCGCCGAGCCGCGAGGCGATCTCCGGTGGCATGCCTTCGCCGGTATCGCGCACCTGGATCCGGACGAAGTCCAGCCCATCTCGTGTCTCCCTCGTCGCCTCAACGAAGAGTTGACCTTCCGACGTGTGCCTACTGGAATTGGACACCAGGTTCACGACCAGTCGCCGAATGGCACCCGCGTCACCCTGCATCACGAGGTTTTCGGGCCTAACATCTAGCTGGAGATCGACCTTCTCTTCGTGAACGAGTGGTCGAAGCGTCTCCAGTGCTTCGTCACACACTTGAGCAACCGGAACTCCGGACCAGTTCCATTTTGCGGTTCCGCTGCTCATCCGCGTCACTTCCAGCGTGTCGTTCACGATTCCGGCCATCTTGATGACTTCGTCGTGGATGCTCTTCAGGAATGTGTCGAACTCCTGCGTCTCGCGTGCGTCCTCCAGCAACAGGAACTCCGCCATAGCACGTACGCCGGCAAGAGGTGTTCGAAGTTCGTGTCCGACAACTCCCAGAACACGTTCCATGGCCCCGAGCGTGTCTCGAAGGTTGTTACGCTCGTGCTCGATCGTCAATAACCTCAGACGTTCCTCTTCCGCGCGCTTGTGCTCCGCAATCTCGGCTGTCAGCTCCTTGTTTGTCCGTGTGAGTTCTAGCACCAAGCGTTCATTCTCTTCCACAACTCCGGCGTCCAACAACCGGATGAACTTCGCCCGAGTCCCCAAGCCGGCGATCGTGTCTACTTCACCGCTGCGAATCGCACGTACAAACTCCGCCTGTTCTCCGTGCTCACGCTCCAGCGATCCCACCAATTTCTGGCGTTCAATGGCATGATGCAGAGTCCGCTGCAGTATGTCGTTCTGTTCGCCCCCTTTGACAATGTAGTCCTGGACGCCGGATTCCAAGAGCTTATCGACCAGCACTTCGTCCTCATAACCCGTCAAGACTACAATCGGCACTTCAGGATTCGCTTGCCGGATTCTCTCAACGGTGTTTGTCCTGTCCGAGTCCGGCAGACCAAGATCCAGTAGAACGGCGTTTTGGGGCTCTTCCGAGGGCTTCTGTGTTTGACGCTACCTCGTCCACAGTAACGCTCGTCCCAGTCCAGAAATATAGTAATGCAACTTGGCTAATCTGGCGCGATTGCTTATGATGGAACTTTGTCGCCTATACAGTATAGACACGTAAGCTTCGTGGTCGGTGAGTGCGGAGGCACTAAAATGCACATTAGCGGAACAACGAATCCCCTCTGCTTCCCCAGACACGCGCTCGGGCGCCCGGCCGTACAGTGGACGCGATGCGTCGCCTCTTGGTTGGCTTGCATGCTGGCGACCGCGGCGCTGACAGGTTGCGGTGAGAACGGCCTCGCAACCCTCTCCAGTTCGTCCGATGCCGGTCGCGGCCTGCCGTCCGAGGCGGACGCGGAAGCGATAGCCGCACGTGAGGCGATGTTCCCAGGCCCGCCTCGGCTGGTCAGCGCCGTGGCCACCAGCAACACCAGCGTCCGCGTCATGTTCAGCGAGCCAGTCAGCGTTGACGCGGAGGATCTGGACAACTACAACATCGTGATCCCCGGGGGG
>JAJDDU010000560.1 GCA_029260155.1 Phycisphaerae bacterium
CGCAGAGATTCGCCATCCCCGTTTCCTTCTGAACGTGGCGGGCCATCTTGACCATGATCTCCTCGACGATCTTCTGCCCTGAGTGGGCAATGTCGCGGTGGAACTGGTCGAGTTCGGTTTCCGTGGGCCGTTGCGGCCGACCGAAGAGTTGCTCCCATCGTCTGTTGAACATGCGCGTCGTCGAGTAGGTGTGTGCGAAGTACTTCATGTTCAATCGAAAACTGCCGTCCTCGCGGATGTCCACTACCTCGTGAAACTGATCCAAGTACTTCGGTTCACCGTACGGTGCGAGGCCCATCACCTTCCACTCAGCGTCGTTCACGCGGAAGCCGAGGTATGCGGTGATCGCACTGAACAGCAATCCCACTGAGTGCGGAAACTTGATTTCGTGCGTGATGTCGAGGTCGATGCCACGACCCGTGCCCCAAGCGGTCGTGGTCCACTCGCCGACGCCGTCGGCGGTGATGATGGCGGCTTCTTCAAACGGGCTGACCAGAAACGCGCTGGCTGCGTGCGAGAGATGGTGCTGGCAGAAGAGAATGTCCTTGTCGGTGTCCAGTTCCTTCTGAATGGTTTTCGTTAGGTTGAGCTTCTGCGTTAGCCAGATGGGAAGAGACTTGATCCAGGTCACGTAGCTCTTGGGCCAAGCGCAGAGGATGGTCTCCAAGATGCGGTTGAACTTGACCAACGGCTTTTCATAGAAGCCGATGTGGTCGACCTCGTCCAGCGTAATCCCCGCCTCCTTGAGGCAGAATTCGACGGCCAACTTGGGAAATCCGCTGTAGTGTTTTTGGCGGTTGAATCTCTCCTCTTCCGCCGCCGCGACGAGCTTGCCGTCGCAGACGAGCGCTGCGCCGCCGTCGTGGTAGTAGCAGGACAATCCGAGTACGTACACCGGTGATTTCCTCAAAACAGGCGGGACATCCGCTCAAGGGTCGGTTCAAACGGTGGGTGCTTCTCCCAGTACGTGCCCTCGCGTTTGAGTTTCATCCGCAACGGGTCCGAAATCCGAATCAGCGTGAACGGAATCAGCATTACGAAATAGACAACGCTCAGGAACACCGGCACCATGACCTTGCCCATCCACATGGCCGCCGTCATCCAAACGACATAGATCTGCCTGCCCGCACCATGCGACGCAAACGACACCGCGACAACCACCGCCCCAATCGACCACAACACCACCGCCGCGACTTGCAGCCCGGCCGCTTCGCCACCCGATCGCCACCAGAGCAACGCTCCGATGGCGCCCAGGCCGCACAGGATCGTAACGCCGAACTTGCGTACGTCGCCACGTGATGGATTTCGATTCACCAATTGCATCATTGTCTTGTTCCGCTGGTGCTGCGGACTTTCGTCTGCACTTCCCATCCGTGGGACTCATCCCGCAGCCCGGTACATCGTGTCGCCGACGCCATAGGGTAGACGCACCGCGCAGCCGTTACAACAGTCGGAAATCCGCTCCGGCGTCACGGATTCGGATGCGGTCCGGCGACAGGTTGATTCTCGCTTGAGGTTTGGATTAGAATGCACCACTGTAGCCAACCATAGTGGTCGTGCGTTGGCCATCGAGAGGCCCACCGAATGCGGAAGAGCGTAGGAGACCCCGAAGATTAAGGACGAACCGAAATGAGAAAAGCGAATCGAGCGTCGTTGTCGTTGTACCTGGGCGTACACATCGTCCTGCCGCTGATTGGTGTGCTCATGCTCGTGAGTCCTCAGAGGCTTCTTGGCACGGAGGCAGAACCGCTCAAACAGTCCTCGGACGGGTCCTTGGCAGACGTGCCGATTGTCACCGCACCACCGGTGGATTTCGCCGCAGTAGCGCTCCAGGATCAAGCACGTGCTGCGGCGGGGCTCGCGCCACGCTACGCCATTGTCAATGAGGTTCTGATCACGCCGAACAATCACGGTCGGTGGAATGACGCAGATCGCAACACGCGGGTGTGGCGACTTCGCATCGCGTCTCCCGGCGCGATGTCGTTGAACCTCGGGTTCACGGACTACTTTATGCCGCAGGGCGGCCGTCTCGTGGTTCGCTCCGCCGACGGCACGCTGGGCATACGTCCGTTCACGGATGAGGACAATGCTGCGCACGGTGAACTCTGGACGCCGCCGTTGGCATCGGATGACATCGTCGTGGAAGTCACAGTGCCAGCCGCCTCGGTCGAGCGACTGCAACTCGCGCTGACCTCGATCAACGTCGGCTACCGCGCCTTTGGTGGCGGCGGGCCAATCGAATCGGGCGCGTGCAACATCGACGTTGTTTGCCCGGAAGGCAACGCATGGAGTGACGAGATACCCTCAGTGGGCGTGATTTCGACCGGCGGGGGCACGTTCTGCACGGGCTTTATGGTCAACAACACCGCCCAGGACCAGACGCCGTATTTCATGACGGCGGCCCACTGCGGGATTAACTCGGGCAACGCCGCGTCGCTGGTCGTCTTCTGGAACTACGAAACGTCGGTCTGCGATGGGACGCCCAACGGATCGTTGAGCACGTTTCAAACGGGCTCGTTCTTCCGCTCAAGCTACAGTCCGTCCGACTTCACACTGGTGGAGATGGACTCTGACCCGCTTTTGGCATGGGGCGTTACGTTTGCCGGGTGGAACCGCACCGGCGCGAACGCCAGCTCTGCCGTCGCTATTCACCATCCCAGCACGGACGAAAAACGTATCAGTTTCGAGAACCAAGCCACCGCAAACACAAGCTACTTCGGGACCAGCGTGCCAGGTGATGGCACGCATGTTCGCGTGATCGACTGGGATCTGGGTACGACCGAAGGCGGTTCGTCAGGATCGCCGTTGTTCAACCAGAACCACCAAGTGATCGGGCAGCTGCACGGCGGCGGGGCGGCCTGCGGGAACAACGAGTCGGACTGGTACGGACGGTTCTCGCTGTCCTGGACCGGCGGCGGTGGTTCTTCGAGTCGCCTTAGCAACTGGCTTGATCCCGGTGGCACGGGAGCGACCAGCGTGAACACGTTGCTCTCCACACAGACCGGCGGTTGCTGTGTCGGGCAGAGCTGTTCGATTCAATCGGCCGCGAACTGCTCTTCCCTTGGTGGAGCGTATCAAGGCGATGGTACCAATTGTGAGTCGATCGGGGCAACGACGGTCTACTCAGCCAGTCCCAACATTGCGATCCCCGACGACGGCGGCGCCGGAAACCCCGCGACGCACACCATCAACGTTCCCGACTCAATCACCATCGCCGACGTCAACATTGACGCCACCATCACACACACCTACGTCGGCGACCTCATCGTTCAGGTCACCCACGGCGGCATCACCCGTACGATCGTGGATCGACCCGGGTACACCGGCAGCGGGTTCGGTTGCAGCGAGGACAACTTCGCCGGCATCATTCTCGACGACGAAGGCACTGGCGGCGCGATCGAGTCGATGTGCTCGACCAACTTGTCGTCACCGCCGAACTACGTGCCGAACCAGTCGCTTGGCAGCTTCGACGGCATCAGCGCGGCCGGCAGTTGGACGATCACCGTATCCGACAACGCCGGACAGGATCTCGGCACGCTCAACAGTTGGTCGATCCACGTTTCTGAGACCGGCGCGGACCCCTGCGGATGCGTCATCGGTCTTCCGTGCGACGACGACGATGCCTGCACGGTCAATGATGCGTGTGTCGCCGGCCTGTGCACGGGCACCCCGGTCAGCTGCTCCGGCGCGGGCGACCAATGCAACACGGCGTCGTGCAATCCAGGCGGCGTCGAAGGGAATTGCGACACGCTCACGCCGCTGACCAACGGAACTGTGTGCGACGACTCTGATCCGTGCAACGTCGGCGAGGCCTGCCAGTCCGGCACGTGCGCCGGCGGCAGCCCACCGAATTGCTCCGCGGCCGGCGATGACTGCAATAACGCCTCGTGTGACAGCGGCGGCGGCGCGGGCAACTGCGACATCGTCACGCCCGCCAACCAAGGCGATCCGTGCGACGGTGGCACCGGCATCTGCCAGAGCGGAACCTGCACCCCCATCGGCGCGGGCAACACGCGTGTGTTTATGGTTCGGCCGGGGTTTGAGGCGGT
>JAJDDU010000057.1 GCA_029260155.1 Phycisphaerae bacterium
GAGGCGCTTGCCCTGTTTTTGCGAAACGCTGACGCGACATCCCACGGATTGCAATCCGTGGACGTTGGCGGGGGTTAGTTTTGGGCAGGTTTGGGGGGGAGGAGGTTCTGGATTTTGGTCTTGAGGGTGCCGGCGGTGAGGTCGGTGGATTTGAGGGTGCCGTCGGGGGCGATGAGGAACTTGGTGGGGATGGCGGTGATGCCGCATGCGGTGTTGGCTTCTTGCGCGCCGGATTTTGGGCCGAATACCTGGGGCCATGTCATCTTGTTCTTTTTGATGAACTTCGCGACTTTGGACTGCGTGTTTTCGGCGGTGATGTTGATCATAAGGAAGTCGTCGCGGTCGGCGAAGGCTTCGTGGAGTTTGACGAGGTCGGGAATCTCGGCGACGCAGGGGCCACACCACGTTGCCCAGAAGTCGATGAGCACCCACTTGCCTTTGAAGTCGGCTGTCTTGAATTTGCGGCTGTCGGTGGTGGTTAGCTCGAGGTCGGGGAATGGCTCGCCGACCTTTGGTGCGTTTGCGGGGGCGGGGGGTTTTGGACGTTCTTTCAGCTCGAATCGGTGGTCTGTCTTTCCGGGTGTGATGATCTGGTCTTCGAGGGTCTCGGAGCCTGGGGCTTGGATGGAGACGGCGAATTCGTCGGCGGGGATGGTTTCCATGGTGAACCTTCCGTTGTCGTCGGTGAGAGCTTGTACACCAAGGGTTGAATGACTTCGCCATGAGGTGGCGAAGAGGTAGGCGTTGGGAATCGGGTCGCCTTCTGCGTTTACTACTGTTCCTGCGGCTTCTCTTGTGGCGACCATGGCGAATTCGACGGTTGTCACTTCGTTGGGCTTTACCTTGGCGGATTGTAATTCGGGTGCGTAGCTGCGCAGGTAGGTTGTGACGATGGTTGGTCCGGGTGGGACGCCGGGGATTGAGAATTTTCCGTCGAAGCCGGTCCATGTGCGCGGCAGGGATGGGTTCATGCTCGCGCCGACGGTGACGCGGACGCCTTGGAGTGGGTCTTGATTTTCGCGGTCGCGCACGACGCCCTCGACTGTTCCGGCGGCGAGGAGTGCCAGTTGGTGTTCGCTCTCGCGTGTGCCTTCGGGGAGGGCGAGTTCCCGTGCGGCATCGACGTCGGAGACGTAATTGGGGTGGGTGAGTTGGACGTTTAGTAGGGTGGCTTCGCGGTGGAGGCCTTGGAGGGTGATGAGGCCTTCTTTGTCGCTTTGGCCGAACCAGCGAGCATGAAGGTGATCGTCGTAGGCGGTGAGCTTGGCGTCTTGGATGGGTGTTCCACGCCAGTCGCCGACGATGATCTTGCAAATGCGTTCGGGGCCTAGATTGATCCGGACGGGTGTGGGTTTTGCCAGATCGTCGACGTTGTGTTTTTCGCGTCCGAAACCACTGGCAGTGACGGTGATCGTTCCCTGTCCGGGGAAGATGTTCTCGATGATGAATGTGCCGTCGGACGCGGTTGTCGCGTTCCACGATCGGCCGGCGGCGTCGAGGCGGACGCTCGCTTCGCTGATGGGTTTTTCGGCGTCGATGTTGGCGACGGTTCCGTGCAGGGTGAGGCTGCCGGGGAGTAGCAATTCGATGAACGGTGGGAGATCGCCGGGGACGATCTCGATTTCGCGGCGTGTTTCGGTGTAGCCTGCCTTGCGGAAAGTAACTACGAACGATCCGGACAGGGGGGTGTCGTGGTGGATGGCGAAGTCGCCGTATTGATTGGTTTTGGTGGTGGCGAGAGCCTGCGCTTCGTCGTTGGCGGGTGAGAGGGAGACGTCGACATCTGCGGTTCCCGCGCCGCGGTGGTCGTAGACTTGTCCTTCGACGACGGGCTCTTTTGGGGTTTCGTCCTGTTGCTGTGCGGGGGCGTATTGGCCTAGGGAGCAAGCGACGAGGAGGACGAGTGAGCGCAGAGGTCTATGTCGACGATTATATACACAATTGTGAAAGTTCAGCGGTTTCATTGGCGGCGCGCTCTCCCGACGGTTGATTGGGTGGTTCATTTGTACGATACCATCAGAGTTGGAGGTTGTCGCGTGGCGAGCCGCTTCGTAGAATGGTCTGCCATGATCGTTTGGGGAGACCGCTCCCTTACGGTCGCGGCTCGGATTAGAGCCTGCACACGTGTCGGATTCCATTTTGAGGGTCGCCCGATATGACGCAACTCGAAAAAACGATTCACAAAGCACGTTCGCGGATCACGCTGGATCGGTGGCTGGGGCATGTCACTGTGGGTGTTTTGATCGGTGCGGGGGTGTTTGCGATTCTTGCGCTGGTGGTACGGCTTTATGGTTTTGAGGTTCCGCTGTCTGTGTTTGGGGCGGGCATTGGTGTTGGCGTTTTCATCACGGCGACGGTGTGGAGCTTGGCGACGCGGTTAGACGTTGCGGCGGCTGCGGCGGCGCTGGATGAGGCTGCGGGGTTGCGCGAGCGTCTTAGCAGTGGTTTTTATTGCGGTGGGAGCGATGATCCGTTTGAGCGGGCGGTGCGTGCGGATGCGGAGCGTACGAGCGCGGCGGTGAGTCCTCGGGCGCATCTTCGTTTTCATAGGCCGAAGCAACTGGCGACGGCGGGGTTGGCTGTGGTTGTGGCTGGGGCGATGCTGCTGGTTCCTTCGGGCGTTTTGGTGAAGGCGAGCGTGGAGGATCGGGAGGAAGCGGTTCAGGCTGAGCGGGTCAACTCTGTCATTAAGAAGCAGACGAGCAAGATTCGGAAGATGGCGCGATCGAACACTGAGTTCAAGGAGATCGCGGACGAGCTAGACAAGCTTGGGGAGATGCCGGACAGCGATCTGCGCAGACCGGCTGAGCTTCGCAATCAGGCGTTGAAGAAGCTGGATAAGATGCAGGATGCGTTGAAGCAGCGCAAGGGTAGCGACAAGCTGGAGCACGCCAAGGAGTTTAAGAAGATGCTTCGGGGTTTGAAGCCTCCGAAGCGTGTGGACAATGCGACGTCGCGCCTGGCGAAGGCGCTTGCGTCGGGTGACTTCAAGGCTGCACGCGAGCAGCTCAAGGAGATGCAGAAGCAGCTTTCCAAGGCGGGCAAGACGAAGGATGCTGCCAAGTTGCAGGCGACGCAGAAGCAATTGGAAGCGCTCTCCAAGAAGCTGGAAACGCTCTCCAAGAATGGCAAGTGGCAAGAGAAGCTCGCTCAGGCTGGTGTCAAGAAAGAGGACATCGAGAAGTTGATGAAGAACGCGAGCAAGGAGGATATTGAAAAACTCAAGGAGCAGCTTCAGAAGCAGGGCATGAGTCAGAAGTCCGTCGAGAAGCTGGCGAAGCAATGTAAGCAGCAGGGTGGTGCCAACGCGATGGCAGAGCAGCTTGCTCAGGCGCTGGCGCAGGCTGGTGCGGCTGCGGGACGGGGGCAGGCTTCGCAAGCGTCGGACGGGCTGGGTAATGCAGCCAACCAACTGTCGGAAATGGAAATGCTTGAGCAGGAGATGAACCAGATTGACTCGATGATGGCGGGCATGCAGGATGCGCGGAATGAGATTGGGAATCCGTGTTCGCAGTGCAAGGGGGCGGGTCGTAGTGGTGGTAGGCCTTGCGGGTCGTGCGGAGGGGGCGGGAGCGGTCGGGGCGGGATGGGTGCCAACATGGGGCAAGGGCGCGGCGGGATCGCGCCGGAGGCGGCGACGCGGGCATCGTTTACCAAGCGACGGCAGAAGGTTGCGACGATGCGGGGGGCGATTACGGGTCAGTTTTTGGTCGACGGGGAACAGTATAAGGGCGAGATTTCTCCGGCGGTTGCGGAGCTGCTGACTGCCTCGGAAAGTCGCGCGGCGGACGCCATCGAACGGCGGCGCATTCCGCGCCGGTATCACAAGTTCATGAAGGCGTATTTTTCGGATTTGCGCGATAAGCTGGACGCGGAGCCGACTGAAGGCGGTGGTGAAGACGGTGACATGTCCGACGAAGCATCCGATGACGAGTAGTTGCGGTCGTCTCATCCGTTGTGGGCTGTTGCTTGGCGCGATTTCGAGCGGGTGGGCGTGCGCTCCGCAATCCGACGCGGTGGTGGTGTATTGCAGCGTGGACGAGGAGTTTGCGCGGGGGGTGCTGGACGCGTTTACGAAGCAGACCGGGGTTGTGGTCAAGGCTGTTTTTGATTCGGAAGCGGGCAAGACGACGGGTCTGGTCAATCGACTTCGGGCGGAGCGTGAAAAGCCTCGAGCAGACGTCTTGTATTCGAGCGAAGTTTTTAACACGATCGCGCTTGCGAACGAAGGGCTCTTGGCGAAACACGAATGGCGGACGGCGGGGGATATCCCGTCGCAATACCGTGATGCCGACGAGCGGTGGGTTGCGGTTGGGGCGCGTGGGCGCGTTTTGGCTTTTGACCCGCAGCGCACGTCGGCGGCCTCGCTTCCCAATTCGTGGGAGGAACTGTCGGAGGAGCGTTTTGCTTCGCGGCTGGCGATTGGGAATCCGCTGTTTGGCACGACCAAGGGGCATGTGGCGGCTATGTTCGTGATGTGGGGCGAGAAGCGCGCCGGGGATTTTCTGCGGAAGCTGAAGGAACATGACACGCTTGTTGTTGACGGCAACAGTGCGGCGCTTCGGGCGGTGATCGACGGTCGCGTGGATCTGTGCATGACCGACACGGACGATGTGTGGGTTGCTCAGCGGGACGGCGCGCGTGTTGATCTTGCGTACCCGGACATGGGCAACGGGGGGACGCTGTGGATTCCGTGCACCGTTGCGCTGACGAATCGTACGCCGGTGCGGGATGGTGCGCGAAGGCTGGCGGATTTTCTGGTTTCGGCGGAGGGCGAGCGGTTGCTGGCTGAGTCGCGGTCGCGGAACGTCCCGGTTCGTGCGTCGTTGCGGGAGGCGATGCATCTGGACGCGCCGGTTGGTGGGGAGATGTCGTACGCGGGCATCGCCGGCGCGTTGGAGGCGAGCGCAAAGGCCGTCCGGGAAACTCTACTCAAGTGATTCCGCGCGCGATCCGCATCACGATTTTCATTTTCGGGCTCGTTCTCTTTGGGGCTGTTCTTGTGGTGCCGCTGGGCGCGCTCGTTTATCGCGTGGCGGTCTCGTGGCAGGCGCCCGATGGCGGATACCTTCCGTCTGCTCGGCAGTGGGTGCTGATGGGGCGGACGGTCGGGCTTTCGGCTTGCGGCGTCTTGACCGCGATGGTCTTGGCGCTTCCCGGGGCGTACGCGGTCGGGCGGTTCGGGCGGGTTTCTCGCGCACCGATGTTGGCGACACTTCTGATCGTCCCTTTGTTGCTGCCGCCGATGGTCTTTTCGTTTGGGTGGCAGCGATTGTTGGGGGCGCACGGGCCTGGGATGCGGGACTGGGGGCCCTTGCTGCGATGCGTTTGGGTCTGGGGTACGTGGGGTTGGCCTATCCCTGCGCTCATCATTGGGGCGGGGTGGTCGCGCGTGGGGCGGGCTGCTTATGAGGCTGCGATTCTGGAATCGAGTGGGGGCGGTGCGTTCTTGCGGGCGGTCTTGCCTTCGTTGCGTCGGCATCTGGTGGTGAGCGGATTGATACTGTTTGTGCTTTTTGTGGGCGAGTACAGCGTTCCGCATTCGAATGGCGTCATTGTCGTCGCGACGGAATTGCTGACTTATGTGCAGAGTGCGTCGATGGCGGAGTGCTTGCGGCAGTCGGTTCCGATGATGGTTCTGGTGCTGTCGTTGCTGGTTGCGATTCGCTTGGTTTGGCCTGCGCGCGTCGCGCAAGAGCATGACGAGCGACGGGTGGAGACATCTCGGCCGCAGGCACTGGCGTGGTGTGCGGTTTTGGCTGTTGTGGTGGGGACTGCGGTGTTTCCGATTGCGGCACTTGCTTGGCGGGCGACGTTGGTTGGTGAATTGTTTGAGGCGTTTTCGACTTATCGCGCGGAGTTGCTTTGGTCGCTGGCGATCTGTGCGGGTGTGGGTCTTGTGGCGATTCTGATTGGTGTCTTGGTGGTTGGCAATCGTTGGTTGCGCTGGCCTGGTGTGGGTGTGGTGTGTGTTGCGGGGGTTTGGCCTGGCGCTGTTGTGGGAGAGGGTGTGCTGGCTGCGTATCAATCGGTGGATGTAGTCTACAACTATTGGCCTATTTTGGTGATCGGGTTGGCGGCGCGTTTTGCGTGGATCGGTGTGCTGTCGAGTTGGGTTGCTTCGACGGCGGTTGCTCGTGATGTTGTCTCTCAGGCGGCGATTGATGGCGCGGGAGTGGCGGCTGCTCGGTTTTCTGTTCAATTGAGGAGTCAGTGGCCTGTCTTGCTGGCGGGTTGGTTTGTCGTTGCGGCGGTGTCGCTTGGTGATGTTGCGGTGGTGGACATCGTACAAGTTCCGACGCCCCGGATGTTGGCGACGATCTTGATCGAGAAGTTCCATCGGTTTGAGACGGGGATGTTGGTGTCGATGAGTTTGTTGATGGTGGCGTGTGCGGTTCCCGGCGCTATACTGATGACGGTTGCCTTTCGTCGGAGGTCGTAGTAGTGCAGCGCGTGCCGGACAGTGCTTGGAGCGTCATTGTGGGATGTAGGTCTCTGGTGGTCGTCTGTGCGCTGGTTGCGGTGTTGGGTTGCGATCCGCCGGCGCTTACGCCGAATGGGGTCGTGCATGTTTTTGGGAGCCAGGGGCTGGGGGCTGGGGAGTTTGGATATCCTCGGGCGATTGCACAGTCGTCTCAGGGGAAGATCTACATTGTGGATAAGACCGCGCGTATACAGCGGTTCGATCAAGAGGGGAATTTCGAGATCGGATGGGCGATGCCGGAGCGGGATGCGGGCAAGCCGGTGGGGTTGGAAATCCACCCGGATGGTCGCGTCTTTGTGGCGGATACACATTATCATCGGGTGATCGTGTTTGATCCTGATGGTGTGGAGCTTGCGCGGTTCGGAGAGGTGGGGATCGGTGACGGGCAATTCGAGCTTCCGACGGACGTGGCATTCGATGATCGTGGCTACGTCTATGTGAGTGAATACAACGGCAATGACCGTGTGACGCGGTGGTCGGAGGTCGTGGAGTCGGGCAGTTCGCGATTTGTGTTTGATTCAGTGTTTGTGGGCGGGCTGGTGGCGGGTCGTCCGCTGCGTCGGCCGGCGGCGATGGTCATTGACGGGGAGCAGACGCTGTGGGTGGCTGACGCGTGCAATCATCGGTTGTTGCGGTTTGATCTTGACGGACAACTGCTTTGCGAATTCGGGGAGATGGGCAAGGCGGCTGGGCAGATGCGATACCCGTACGATGTGACAGTCGATGGGGATGGAAACCTACTGGTGTGCGAGTTCGGCAATTGCCGGTTGCAGTGGTTCGATCCGACTGGTCGATCATTGCGTGTTTGGGGGGGG
>JAJDDU010000561.1 GCA_029260155.1 Phycisphaerae bacterium
GGTGTATTTTTTTGTTTTTACACGGTTTTTTAATTGGGTTTTTTCACCATTATACCGGGGGGGGCCGCCCCCACCCCCCCTCGACTCCGCGGCAGTGGGGACCATTCATCCACCACAGGCACGTGCGAGGGCGTTTGGTTCAGGAGACGCGGCCGTTCATTTTCGCTTCCTGCCCAAGGGCAAGATGCAGCGACGATTCCGAGGCAGAAATCACCGCTCCGTACGAAACGAACAGCCGATGCCTCTCCCGATCTTCTCCGAAACGGATACTCCCAAACACCGCCCGCTGCCTGAAGTCGGTGGATGAACCGGCAATACACAGACACCCAAACAGGGAGGATTGGTAGAAACACGAATCCGGAAGGCATGCCACGCCCACCTCAAACATGGGCCGCATTTCGCCTTCCATAACCAATCGCAAGAACAGCCCGCGCAAGCGGCCACCCGACGCCGAAAAACCCAACTTTTTCGGGGGGGGGCATCCGGCTTGCGCTGCTGCCTGAAAAAAACGCTCGGTCGCGTCAGTTGTTTTGCCACATGGCACTTGGGATTTGAGTGGAAACACCATACAATGTTGCTCCATGGAATCGCGTCGAAGGAGGAGCCCGTTGATCGGGGCGCAGTGATGAAACCGCCAGATCGTCCAGCCGTTTCTGACCACTCAGCCGACAATGTTCTGCCTGCCTTCTACGACGAGCTGCGCTCGCTGGCGGCGCGCTACTTGAAGAACGAGCGCGCTGACCATACGCTGCAGCCGACGGCCTTGGTGCATGAGGCTTACTTGCGACTTGTCGAACAGCGCAATGTGCGATGGGAAGACCGGGTCCAATTCTTCGCGGCAGCGGCTGCGGCCATTCGCAGAGTCCTGGTCAATCACGCCATCGCGCGGCGGACGCTCAAGCGCGGCGGGTTGTATTGCAAGCAGGTCATCGAAGCCGACGAGATCATACCGGAGGGTCCGTCGGTCGATCTGGTGGCGCTCGATGAGGCGCTGACACAGTTGGCTGAGTTGGACCAGCGTCAGAGCAAGATCGTCGAGTTGAGGTTCTTCGGCGGTCTCGGCGTCGATGAGACAGCCGAAGTTCTCGGCATCTCGCCGCGTAGCGTACGGCGGGATTGGCGGCTCGCGAAGGCGTGGCTGCATCAGGAGATTTCTAAAGGGGGAAGCGAGTGAACGTTGGCCGTCATGCACAAATCGGAGAGCTGTTTCACGCAGCCTTGGAGCAACCGCCGCGCGAGCGAGCGCATTTTCTCGCGGAGGCATGTTCCGATGGGGATCTGCGCGGCGAGGTCGAGGCGTTGCTGGCCGCCGACGAGTCAGCCAGTTCCTTTATAGAGGATCCCGCTTCAAAGTCGGCGGAGAATCTGCTCCACGACTACAAAGCCGATCTCCTCACCGGGCGGATGGTCGGCAGCTACCGTATCAAGCGAAAAATCTCACACGGCGGGATGGGCGCGGTTTATCTCGCGGCCCCTGCGCAAGAGTCCGATGAGCGCCTCGTTGCCATTAAGCTGATCAAGCCGGGCATGGGGACGGACGAAGTCGTTCGCCGGTTCCGCGCCGAGCGCCGGACGCTGGGCGATCTCGATCATCCCAACATCGCCAAGCTCGTCGATGGCGGCGCTACTGAGGATGGGCTCCCTTTCCTGGTGATGGAATTCGTCGACGGGCAGCCCATCGACCGCTATTGCGACGAGCACGGGCTCGGCATCGGCGCGCGACTCGAGTTGTTCCGCAAAGTCTGCGATGCCGTGCAGTACGCCCATCGGAATCTCGTTGTCCACCGCGACATCAAGCCCAGCAACATCCTCGTGACCGAAGACGGTACGCCGAAACTGCTCGACTTCGGCATAGCCAAGCTGCTGGACCCCGACGGTAACCGGCAGACGACGGAGCTCACACGGTCGGCCATGCGCCTGATGACGCCGGAGTACGCAAGTCCCGAGCAGGTGCGCTGCGACCCGATTACGACAGCGTCCGACGTCTATTCGCTCGGCGTGGTGTTGTATGAACTGCTCACTGGTTTACGTCCCTATCGGCTTGCCAGCCGCGTTCCGCGCGAAATCGAACGCATGGTCTGCGAAACGCTGCCGGAAAAGCCGAGTCAGGTGGTCGGACGCACCACGGAACTCTTGGGCGTCGTCGATGACTCACACGGACACATGACGGCTGAGTCCGTGCGGCGGACACGTGGGTTGTCGCCTGAAAAGCTGTCCCGGTTTCTGGCGGGCGACATCGACACCATCGTACTGATGGCCCTTAGAAAAGAGCCGCAGCGCAGGTACGTTTCCGTCGAGCAACTCTCCGACGATTTGCGACGCTATCTCGCCGGCATGCCGGTCATCGCCCAGAAAGACACGTTCTGGTATCGGGCGAGCAAGTTTTCACGTCGACACAAACGCGGAATGGCCGCCACGAGCCTCGTCGCGACGTGCCTCATTGCGACCACGGCGATTACTTCGTGGCAAGCGGTGCTGTTGCGTCGTTCGGAAGCGCAGGCCCAGCACTTCGCTGCATCGGAAGCAACTGCGCGCGAACAAGCTGAACACAACGAAGCCCGCGCTGAGCACATCAACGAGTTTCTGCAAGACATGCTCGCTGCCGTCGAACCGGGCAACCGAGGGCAAGACGTCACCGTGCGCGACGTGCTGGACGAAGCGGCGGCTCGATTGGATTCGGGAGAGGAGCCCGATGTTCAGGTGTTGGCCGCCCTTCGCGAGACGATCGGGAACGCCTATCAGTCGCTGGGCCTGTTCGATGAAGCGATCCATCACCTAACGACTGCCTTGGAGTTGCGCACCGAGACATACGGTGCCCGATCGGTCGAAACAGCACATGCGCAGGAGTCGCTTGCGAACGCACTCAACAACATGGGTCGCCATGACGCTGCCGAGGAGCACTACCGCGAGGCGCTCTCCGTTTTCCTGGAGACATACGGGCAATCGCACGAAAAGATCGGCTTGGTCCTGTGCGAACTGGGGACGGTGGCCGCCAACGGCGGGGACTTCGCTGAGGGAGAACGCTTGACGCGCGAAGGCGTGGAGATGCTGCGTTCGATACTCGGCGAGAAGCATTCGACCGTCGCCAAGGGCATGCACATGCTTGCCACTAGGTTAGTCCGCACCGGGAAGTACGACGAGGCGGAATCGCTGTTCCGCGACGCGCTGGCGGTTCGCCGTGAGCATTTTGGCGATGAGCACATACTTGTCGCAGCGACACTCAGTCGTTTGGGCGGGCTGCTGGTTGACCGGCGCGATTTCGAGGCGGCTGAACCCGTGCTGATCGAAGCGGTCGCATTGAGGCGCAAGCTTTACGGGGACGATCACTACAAGGTGGCACAGGTGATCAACTACCTCGCAATGCTCTATCACCACGAGGGAAATCTCGACGAGGCGGAACCGCTCTATCGCGAAGCGCTGGCCATCAACCGGGAGGTTCGCGGCGAGGAGGACTTCGAGGTCGCCAAGCTCATAAACAACATCGCCGGCATCGCCTACGATCTTGAGGACTACGAAGCAGCTGAGCCGTACTACCGCGAAGCCGGAGACATGTTCGAAAAGGTGTCTGGCGTGCGACACCCCGTCATGGTGCACATCCGCTACAATCTCGCTCGCTGCCTACACGGAATGGGTGATACCGCCGCAGCCGAGCCGATTTGTCGCGAGTCGCTCGATCTGGCCCGTGAGAAGTTACCTGCCGACCATCCGGCCACCGCCAAAGTGCTCAATCGTCTGGGCATGATTCTCATCGACAGGGGCAGGCCTGAGGAAGCGGAAGAGCTGCTGCGCGAGAGCCTTGAGATCCGCAGCGCAAGCCTTGCGGCAGACGACCCGCGCCTCGCGCTCACCCGAAGCGTCCTGGGGAGTTGCCTGACCGCGCTGGACCGCCTTGAGGAGGCCGAGCCGCTTTTGCTCAGCGGCTACGAGGGCATCGCCGATAAGGATGGAACAGATCACAAACGAACGCACGACGCGATCGAACGAATCATCCGTCTTTATGATGCCTGGGATTCGCCCGCTGAGGCTGCGTCCTGGCGAGCGGTCCACTCAGGCAGCTAAACTCACAACCTCTCGGTCGGGCGATCGGCTTTTCTCACGCGCCGGCGCTGGCGGGGCGCACACGTTGTGGGTACCCTCAGCAATTCTGAATTCTAGATTCTGAATTCTGAATTCTCGAATTGATATGGAGTTGCAAGTGTCACAGGATACGGGTCCAAGCGTTTGGGGCGTCGCGCTGCGGGCAAAGTCCGCCAGTCTCGACGTACGGGGACTGGGCGCGCTGGCGGATGTGCGCCGGCGAGGCCTGTCGCACATCGAGACGATTCGCGCAACCAAGCTCTATTTTCTTCGCGGGCGACTCGATCGTGCTTTCGTCGAGCGGCTCGCCACCGACCTTCTCGTCGACCCGGTCGTCGAGGATTGTCACGTTTTCGAAGGAATGCGCGGCGACGGCGCGGGGGAGGAAATCCGCGTCGAGGTTCACCGCCAGCCTGGGGTCATGGATCCGGTCGCCGAGACCATCCTTCGAACAGCAAGGCGGATGGTGTGCCATTGGAAAACGCAAGACACAGCCCGAGTAGATGCGGTTCAAACCGCTTGGCGATTCGCGATCACCGGTCTGGGCAACCTTACCGAGTTGGAGTGGATCGCGACGCGGGTGTTGGCCAACGACTGCATCGAGACTGCCTACGTTGACGGGTTTGGGCGGTCCGATTCCCGACCCGTTGATTTTGCACACGCTCCGCAAGCGACGTTCGCGAAGCGGACGGTCCGTTTGCTCTCACTCGACGACGATGCCCTGGCCACGCTTTCGCGCGATGGCCATCTGTTTCTTTCAGCGGCTGAGATGAAGGCGATTCAGGCCTACTACACGACGTTGGGCCGCGACCCGACCGACGTCGAACTCGAAACACTTGCACAAACGTGGTCCGAGCATTGCGTCCACAAGACGCTCAAGAGCGACATCGTTTATCGCGGGGCGGATTTCGGGCGTGACGGCGAAATCGAGGTGCGTTTCGACAACCTGCTGAAGTCAACCATTGTGGCGGCAACGCAAGAACTGGACCGCGACTGGTGTCTCTCTGTGTTCGAAGACAACGCCGGCGTCATCGCGTTCGACGACGAGTTCGGGGTAGCGTTCAAGGTTGAAACGCACAACCACCCGTCCGCCATCGAGCCTTACGGCGGAGCAGCCACCGGAATCGGCGGGTGCATTCGCGACATCATGGGATGCGGGCTCGGTGCAAAGCCGTTCGCGTCGACGGACGTGTTTTGCCTCGCCCCGCCGGACTGGCCCGAGGACCGACTGCCGCGCGGTGTCCTCCATCCACGACGCGTGTTGACCGGAGTGGTCGGCGGAGTGCGCGACTACGGAAACCGCATGGGGATTCCCACGGTCAACGGAGCCATCTACTTCGAACCGCGTTACTTGACCAACCCGCTGGTGTTTTGCGGCTGCGTGGGTTTGATTCCGCGAAACCGCATCGCCAAAGAAGTGCAAGCCGGTGATCACATCGTCGTCGCCGGCGGTAGAACGGGTCGCGACGGCATTCACGGAGCTACGTTTTCATCCAGCGAGCTGACCGACACACACGTCGACGAGTTTTCGCATGCTGTGCAAATCGGCAACGCCATCGAAGAGAAGAAGGTCTTGGACGCCATTCTCGTAGCGCGCGACCACGAGACGGGGTGTCTGTACAGCGCGATGACGGACTGCGGAGCGGGCGGGCTGAGCAGCGCGGTCGGCGAGATGGGTGAGAAGCTCGGTGCCTGCGTCGATCTCGACAAGGTGCCACTGAAGTACGCCGGTCTGCGTTACGACGAAATCTGGATATCCGAAGCCCAGGAACGAATGGTGATGTCCGTGGGCGATGAAAACCTGGAGACGCTGTTGGCTGTGTTCGCGGCGGAGGAAGTCGAAGCGACGGTGATCGGGACGTTCACCGGGGACGGCCAACTCTGCTTGCGGTTTGATGGCGTGGTCGTTGGCGAGTTGGGCATGGATTTTCTGCACAACGGCCTGCCGCGCGAAGTGCGCGTCGCGGAGTGGCGGCGGGGAGAACCCAAGACGGCGTCACCGGTTGTGGCCGACGTCGGCTCGCGATTGCTGAGCGCATTGGGTGAACTGAACACTGCGTCCAAGGAATGGGTGATTCGACAGTACGACCACGAGGTTCAAGCCGGCAGCGTCGTCAAGCCGCTCGCGGGCAGAGGGCACGGACCGTCGGATGCCGCGGTGGTCCGACCTCGGTTGGATAGTGATCGTGGCATCGCGTTGGGTTGCGGGCTCTGTCCCGAGATGGCTGACGATGATCCGTATGAGATGGCGCTCAGCGCGGTGGACGAAGCGCTGCGAAACGTGATCTGCGTGGGTGGCGATCCGGCGCGCACGGCCATTCTGGACAACTTCTGCTGGGGTAGCGTGGACTCACCCCGAGCTCTTGGTTCGCTCGTGCGCGCATGCCGCGGAGCTCAAGACGCTGCTGTCGCGTTTGGCCTGCCCTTCATCTCGGGGAAGGACTCGCTCAACAATCAGTTTTCCCAAAGCGAGCAAGAGGCCGCCCGGTTGCAGATGCCGGCGCGCGTGTCAATCCCTGACACTCTCTTAATCAGTGCCATCAGCATCATTCCCGACGTGATGTGCTGCGTGACCATGGACCTCAAGCAGGCGGGCAATCGACTGCTGTGCGTCGGCGGTTTCGTCAACCGCGGTCTCGACGAGGCAGCCGCGATCCATGGCCGCGTCGCGGCGTGGATTCGCGATGGAAAGGTCGTTGCAGCCCACGATGTGAGTGACGGCGGGTTGGCGGTCGCGATCGCGGAAATGTGCATCGCCGGCGCCACGGGCGCGACGGTAAACCTGGACGCCTTCGGAGAATCTGTGGAGGACGCGGCGTTGCTGTTCGGCGAGTGGCGATGTTGCTACGTATTGGAATGTTCAGCCGGTGCGACCATTGGCGGCGATGCCGTTACGGATATCGGCTGCGTCACCGACACGCCGACGCTCACAGTTTCTCGTGGCGAAGTGACGCTCGCGGAATCCAGCATCGACGCGTTGAGCGAAGCATGGCGACGGCCACTGGCTGCCGTCGGCGGGGTGTAGGCACGGGTGACGGGCGGCCTGTGTCTTTGGAGGTGCCCACCCGACTCGATTGGTATTGGCGGAGTGTAGTTCAATGGCTGATGTTCGCGTGTTGATCGTTAGAGGACCTGGAACCAACTGCGAGTTGGAGACCGCGCATGTCTGGGAACAGGTCGGTGCCCGCACACGCACGATGCACATCAATGCGCTGCGCGACGATCCGACTGCGCTGGCCGAATCGCAGATCCTGACGATTCCAGGCGGATTTTGCTACGGCGACGACGTCTCCGCCGGCAAAATCATGGCCATGGACCTGAGACTGTTCTTGTCCGACGCGCTGCGTGATTTCGTGTCGGCTGGAAAGTTGATCCTGGGAATCTGCAACGGGTTTCAGGTCTTGGTGAAAACGGGGCTTCTACCCGGTATGGCATTGGGTGACGGGCGCGTGACACTCGCTTTCAACACTTCCGGCCGCTACGAGGATCGATGGGTGCATCTCGCGCCGGTGCAAGGGCGTTGCAGATTCGTTGATGGCGACGGCCCGCTGTACATGCCGATTGCCCACGCGGAGGGGCGTATCGTCGTGAAGGACGCCACCACGCTGACCACCCTGTGCGATGCCGGCCACGTGGCGTTTCGATACGTCGACGAGCACGGCGCCTCCGGCGACTATCCGGTCAATCCGAACGGTAGCACGGATCACATCGCCGCTCTGACTGACGACACAGGCCAAGTTCTCGGGCTAATGCCCCACCCGGAGCGAAACGCACATCCAACCCATCACCCGCTATGGACCCAACTGCCCAAAGACCGCACGCCCGATGGCTTGCGCCTTTTCAAGACCGCCCTTGCAAGTCTGCGATAACCCGCGCGTGTTTGGTACGGTGTTACTCGTCGCCCGGCTATTGCATGGCCGATGGCGTTAGCCGCGGCGGAGGCGATTCCATCGCACATTCGGCTTTCGACTGGCCGTGACTTCGTCGAGGCGTTTTACCGGCATGGTATGCGGCGCGTTCCTGACGATCTCGGGGTCGTTCTCGATTTCGTCGGCGATGGCATGCAACGCATCGACGAACGCATCCAACGTCGCGAGCGACTCCGTCTCGGTGGGCTCGATCATCAGACAATGTTGGATCGGCCAACTCATTGTCGGCGGATGGAATCCGTAGTCGATAAGGCGTTTCGCGACGTCCAACTCGCTCGCGCCGCTGTGTTCGAAGTTCGGGACCGTAATGAACTCGTGGGCATACGGCGGCGGGAAGGGCATGTGGTAACGATCCTTCAAGCACGCAGCCAGATAGTTCGCAGCCAGGACAGCCTTGCGCGACGCGTCCAGCAATCCGTCGGCCCCCAAACTCCTGATGTACGTGTACGCCCGAACGAGCACGCCCGTCTGTCCGTAGAAGGACCGCACCTTGCCGATGCTCTTGGGCCGATTTTGGTCCCAGGCGAATGTCCCGTCTTCCAGGCGAACGACCTGCGGCACGGGCAAGAACGGTCTCAAATGCTCAGCGACGCCCACGGGGCCTGCGCCCGGACCCCCGCACCCGTGCGGCGTGCTAAAGGTCTTGTGCGTGTTGAAGTGCATGACGTCGACACCAAAAGCACCGGGCCGAGCGATGCCCAAAAGCGCGTTCATGTTGGCGCCGTCTAGATAAAGCTGAGCTCCCTTGGCGTGCAGAATCTCCGCGATGTCCACGATCTGCTCGTCGAAAACGCCCACCGTGTTCGGATTCGTAATCATCAGTGCAGCCGTGTGTTCGTCGACTTGCGCTCTTAAATCGTCGAGATCGACCCGGCCATCACTCTTTGATTTCACGGTAGACGTATCGCACGCGCACATCGCGCATGTTGCGGGATTCGTCCCGTGCGCAGAGTCAGGTGCCAGCACCTTGGCACGGTTCTCGCCGCGACTTCGGTGGTACGCATTGATGATCATCAAGCCGGTCATTTCGCCCTGAGCCCCGGCCGACGGCTGAAGCGTCACCTCCGCCAAACCGGCGATTTCCTCAAGATACGTCCGAACGCGATGCAGCAATTCGAGCACACCCTGCGTGTCGGCTTCAGACTGGTAAGGGTGCAGGTCGCAGAAGCCCGGCATCGCAGCCGCCTTCTCATTGACCCG
>JAJDDU010000562.1 GCA_029260155.1 Phycisphaerae bacterium
ATCACCGATGGTCACCGAGTGAGGGTCAGTTTCCGCATCGAAGTTGCGATTGCCAAAGAGCACCCCGAGCGTCACGCCGAAGACCCGCTGCAAGCCGCCGAAGTCGAGCAGGTCCACGTCGTCATCCGCGTCGAAATCGACCGACCCGCATCCCGCCCCAATCGGACCACCGCCGGGTCCCGTTGCACAATCGACGAACGCTGCATGGTCCATCAACCCCACGTCTCCACTCCCATCGGGGTCGCCATGGGCGCATTGCCCATTGGCTTCCGACCAGGCCGCCGACGTGGCGATGAAACCCAAACAGCCGACTATCCTCAATGCGATCGATTTCATGTTCATGGTCATTCGCTCCGATATCGCAAGCCTAATCCGACGACGCCAAGAGTACCGCCCATCCTTCAACACCTACGTCGTGGTTGGCCGCAGTTTCTGACACGAATTCGCTCAAAAAACGGGCGTAACGTGGAAATCTTCAGACCCACAGATCAGACGTGTAGTTATTACCAAGAGGGGACGCTGCGCGCCGGCCCCATCGCCAACAAACGACTACCGCGCGCCGAAGGTCAATACGACATGCGCGAAACGAAGCCACCGCAAATCGACAAACACCCCGATTCCACCCCAAAAACGCCAGTTCGCCGCGCAAACGCACAAGCGAAATTACCAAACGAACCCATCTCGCAGCAACACTTTAACGCTCGCCCGCCCAGTTTGACCGAGCGTGAAGACAGGCAAGTCGCCCCGAATGAGGGCGGGGTTGGCAGGGAGGAAGGCGGGGTTTGCGCGGGGTCGGGGGGCGCGTACGATTCGCGGTCATGAGTTTGCGCGTGTTACATGCCGTGGAATCGACAGAGTGCGAGGCCGGATCGGTGGCGATCGCGCTGGGTGATCTGACAGACACGCTCGATGGCGTGGGTGTCGTCTGCGAGACGATCGCACGCACGAACGAAGCCGACGTCCCTGATCGCGTGCGCGGGGCGGACTTGGTTCACATTCACGGGGCCGGCGGCGCGTTTGCGTGCGGTGTGGCTGACGCTGCACGCCGAGCAGGTCGGCCTTACGTCGTTTCGCCACTGGGCGCGTTCTGTGGAGATGGTTTTGAAAAGACCGGGTGGTGGAAGAGGCTCAAAGCTAGCTCGCACCGTCGCCGGTTGTTGAAAGGTGCAGCCGCAGTTTGCGTGTTGGATGCATTCGAAGCGGCAGTCGTTCGAGCGTCGGGACATGTTGGTGAGGCACATGAACTTCCCTACGGGTTGAGCTTCGACCGTTACGCGCAGGACGTTGAGGCCCTGTCGCCCGATGTGCTCGATATTGGCGATGATCGATGCATGCTGTTTCTCGGTCCGATCCATCCGGTGGAGGGTCTGATTCCGCTCTTGCGGGCCGTTGCGGAATTGGGTCACGACTTCCGGGGTTGGAGGCTCGTGCTCGCTGGCCCACAGCCGGGGATCTGGCGGGGGAAGATCGAGGCAAGCTTGGCACGGAAGCACGCATTGGACCGTGTGGCGTTTGTATGCAATCCGAACATCGAGATGCAGCGGGCGTTGTTGGCACGAGCATCGCTGCTTGTGTCGCCAAGCCTGACGATGCGATGTCCCACGAGCGTCGTACAAGCCATCGCGAGCGGGATCCCCGTCGTGGCATCAGCCCACGGATTGGGCGTCGTGGTCACAGAAGCGGTGCGTGTTTGCGTCAGCGACGGCTGCGCACTACGCGACGCGCTAAGGCCGCTGGTGACGCAAGATCACAACGCGCTGCGTGCCGAGGGCGACCGCATGCGCGCGATGCTCAAGCCACATTTGGACTTGTCGGCGGTGGTCGGTCAGTACGTCGACATCTACGAAGCGTCGGTACGGTCATCTCGTAGCGGGGTTGGCGGATAGGGTGGTTCTCCAGAGGCTTGACGATTTTACCCCGTTGTGCTCCAATGCCGTCGGCCCGGGGCGTAGCTCAGCCTGGGTAGAGTGCTTGTCTGGGGGTCAAGAGGTCGCTGGTTCGAATCCAGTCGCCCCGATTAACTAAACCGCTACAAACAAAGGACTTACGTCACTACTTGGCGTGAGTCTTTCTCTATTGTATCATCTCAGCGCCACCCAACGGCCACCCGTTGGCCACCCCTCGGCCACCCCCCAGACACGGCGGCTGGCGGGTGATCACGGATATGACGGCGGTCAAGAGGTCAGAATCTGGAGAATTACCGGATATGGCGTTTCTGAGAAAGCGAGCCAGCGGCAACTACGCACTTGCGTGGAAATGGAAGGGCAAGTCGTACATCAAGGGACTCGGGACCAAAGACCTCGCCGAGGCTGAACAGATCAAGCAAGACGCTGAGGATCAGGTCGCCCGCATTCGAAGCGGAGACAGCGCCCTCGCCTCACAGCTCCTGGCCGATGGTCACTCCATCGTTGATGTGCTCTTCGGCTCCGACAGGATCGGGCACTTGATCGCTTCCCCCGCTGACGACAACCCGTTGACGCTCTCGCAACTCAAGGCTGCCTTCGTGGATGCCCTTGAGGCCACAGACCGGACGCCCGGCCATATCGAGGGGACCCGAGTTCATCTGGATCACTTCATCCGCGTGCTTGGAGATGTGCGGGTCATGAGCTTGACCGACGCCGACATGACCGCATTTCTGAATAAGCGCGGGAAAGAGAAAGTCGTAGGGAAGAAAGCAACCAAGAAGACGGCGACGAAAAAGAGAGCAGGCAAGAAGAAAGTCGCCACCGAGAAACCCCGCAAGAGTGACAAACGAGTGAGCAACAGGCTCATCAGCCAGGGAACCATCCGATCCGATTTCAAGTCGCTCAGATCCGCTGTCAACTGGGCTATGAACCGCAAGCCACCGATGCTGGCTGAGTGTCCTTTCACGATTCCCAAGATCACCGACACCACGGTCAGACCCTTCCTGCCCACCGAAGAGATCAAACGCCTTCGTGAATCGGCAGACGAGCAGGAACAGGATGAGCTGCTGGCCCGATGGCTGTTGGACCTGAAGGAGATCAACGGCCTGGTCGATATGGCGGCGGAGAAGATGCCGGAGATGCTGCTTCCGATTCAGCTGATCTGCTCCACGGGGATGCGGAGAATTCAACTCGTCCGCCTAAGTCCCAGCGATTACATCAAGGGGCGGCTGATGATTACCAGCAAGAAGGGGGCGAGGCAAAAGGGGCTATCGGAGATCAGCCTGACCATCGAGTTGAGGGATTCGGTTGCGAAGGCGGTACGGGAGCACGTCAAGAAGTTGCCCAAGCGCAGCAAGTTCATGTTCCCGATCTTCGAGAAATTCGACTACACCCGCGGTAACGAGCGGTGGAAGGGCGAAAGCAAACGAACGCTTGAACAACGCCGGTGCGACAAGGCGGACAGGCTGTTTGAGAAGCTGGTCAAGGGCACCGACTTTGAGCGGTTGGACGGCTACCACGCGTTGCGTCACTCGTTCATCTCGATTCTGGTGGCTCAGGGAAAGACGTGGGATCAGATCGCAGCGTTCGTGGGCCATCTGGACCGGCGAACGACGCAGCGGTACATTCACTTCATGCCCAAGGACAAGCGGGATACGGCGAACTCGATTCCGTTTGCGTTCTGACCAAACCGGCAGGATTATGGGTTAGAGGCGGATCGTTTTTCAGCGCTGGATGCCCGCGTCTCAGGCGAATTAGGAATCGACTTGAACGCCAGCGGTAGACTTGCTTCGTAATGCGGGTGTTGTAGGAGGTAAGGATTGCGTGGCGGTGTGTATACGGGACCGACAATTGTCGGAATTCTTGGTGTTAGATGAAGTTCTTCTTTGACGAATCCGGTGACTTCAATCTGCGCGATCCATCGCACGATAAATTTGGCGTAGTCGCTGGAGTAGCTTATCCAGAAACGGATGCGTCAACCGTGGAGCATGCCTACGCCAACTACCTGACTTGCCTATCCAAGACTGAAAAGAAAAATGGTGAACCCAAAGGAGCGTTCCTTCAGTCGGACAGCCGTCGCCGATTCGCTGACTTCCTCGGAGCGTTCCCAAACGTAGTTGCATTCGTGGTCATTCTCGACTTGAAGGCCTCCAGGAAGGAGATAATTGCGGGGTTGCCGGAGGGCATGCGAGATACTCTCTTTCGGCAGTCAGAACGGATGATACATGAGAGCATGCAAGCTAGCCTGGAGCTTCTTGCCAAGCAGGTTGCGAACCTCAGCTCGGCGCAGTTTTCCAGGCTGTTTACTTTGGGCCAGGCTATCATCGGCACGCTCAACGCTGCCAATATCCACTACCTTGAGGAGCATCATGCGGCGAGCTACGAGGCTATGAGTTTCGAAGTAGATCAAGTCGCCAATCGGGAGAAAATCGTCTTCGACATTATGTTGCGGTTGTGGCTTCCTACTTGGACCCATTACGAGCCGTTGATTCTTGTTGAGGGAGTCCACGATGTTCCCGGTCATCCCTTGACATCGAAGTATAATTCGGAGGCGGGGATAGTTGGTAAAATGCTAGTGAGCGACAACTTGACTTTCGTCGATTCACGAGATTGTGTTGGCGTACAGATGGCTGACATCATTGCGAACACCGTCTTTCAATCCGCCAACGATCCAGAAGGCGGGCCACACCGCGTAGCGGCCAAGATGATTGCCAACTCCCATAGATTTCCTTGGGCTGCGATTCGTATGTTCTGTTTTGGCGAACGAGGCGTACAGGTGCAAACGGGATACTTGCGCCCCCTCATCAAAGCCATCGAAGACGAGACCGGACAGAAGTACCTCCCTACTCGATTCCGAGTTGACTGACGTCCCTTTCGGCGCAAGTGCTCGAAGAGCTACGCAGCTTCAGAACACACTCGAAGCTAGCCCAAGTTGAACAGTTCTGACCGTATTTGGATTTCTTTGCGGTTCGAATCGCATCTTGTGAGGTGTGCGTGGGGTGTTGGCGCGCCGGAGGCTGTGTAGTCACGACCTGCCCCGTTGCTTTCGCGTGTTTTCA
>JAJDDU010000563.1 GCA_029260155.1 Phycisphaerae bacterium
ACTCCATGCCGTTGGCGAAGGCCTCGAAACGCAACGCGATGTCCGGATCCTCCGGGTGTCGCCGCGTGAGCGGGCAGACCGCAGCGGGGTAGTCATACACGAATGTCGGCTGAATCAGATGATGCTCCACCGTACGCTCGAACACGTCATTGATCACGACTGCGTCGTCCTTGTCCTTGTGATCGATGTTGAGTTCGCCGGCTTTGCGTCGTATACCGTCGACATCCCGCATGGCGACGCCGCTGTGTTCTTCGAGCAAATCCGCGTACTTCCGACGCGCCCACGGCACTGCGTAGTCCAATTCAACTTCACCGTAAGGCCGCTTGAAGTTCCCATCCAGACGTTCGATGGCCAGCGCGGTCATGCCCTCGACGCGCTCCATCATCACGTTGTAGTCGGCGTAGGCTTCGTACAGCTCGACCATGGTGAACTCGGGATTGTGCTTGGTGCTCAGCCCCTCGTTGCGGAAGTTGCGGCTGACCTCGAACACACGCTCCATCCCACCGACGAGCAATCGCTTGAGATATAGCTCCGGGCTGATACGCAGAAAGAGCTCGAGGTCCAACGTGTTGTGATGCGTCGTGAAAGGCCTCGCGGCCGCCCCGCCGTAGATCGGCTGAAGCGCCGGCGTCTCCACTTCGATGTACTCGCAACCGATCAGATAATCGCGAACCGCTTGGATGATCGTGCTGCGGGCCTTGAACACCTCGCGCACCGGCGGATTCGCAAACAGGTCAACATAGCGATGCCGATAGCGCAGCTCGACGTCCTTTAGGCCATGCCACTTCGCGGGAGGCGGATGCAACGCTTTGCACAACATGGTGAACGAGTCCGCCCAGAGCGTCAGCTCGCCCGTCTTGGTGTTGCCGAGACAGCCGTCACAGCCAATGAAATCGCCAAGATCGAGCAGCTTGATCGCAGGCCAGTCGTCTTTGAGCAGTTTCTTCGACAGTCCGAATTGCAGATCGCCGTTCCCGTCGCGGATCGTCAGGAAAACGAGGTTTCCCATGACCCGCTGAAGCACGATCCGCCCCGCCACGCGAGCCCGCTCGCCCTCGGCCATCTCGCCGATGTCGAGATTCAATCCTTCGCCGCGCGCCCGCACGTCAGTCGTCGACATGACGCCGTCATACCGGCCGCCATACGGATCGACGCCCATTTCGCGCAGCTTATCCGCCTTCGCCAGACGTTCTTCAGCCAGTTTGTCTTCGGTGCTCATCGATTCCTCGGGGGTAACAAAGTCCGATCGGGTGCCCCACCCTTTTCTAGGGTGGGGGACAGATTCCGCAGTCGCGCCGACGGCCCGCGATCGTATCACCATGCACCACCCCCCGCAAACCGGCGTCGGGCTCAATTGAGAGCCCCGTGCGTTGCAGCGGTTACCGGACACTTGGTTTCTGAAACGCTTACAGGTGAGAGTCGCGCACGATTAAGCAAGGTCGTACAAACAGCACTCATTTATTTCATTCTCACCCGGCGATGCGTCGTCGGCGTTCGCCTTGCAACGATCCGTGTAGCGCGTCCATTCGACTCGGGTTGGGCGGACCGTCGAGGCGGCATGCGACTCTCGTTGCGCTATTGGCCGTCTCGTACGTTCCTCACTATGCCCACGCCCCCGGTTCGCGCGTGCCTATCGGCACGCCACGCAGGAGAACGAGACATGAGATACGTTGCAAGGCATGTAAGGCCAGAAACCGCCCTGGCCATCGCCATGGCGTGCATCCCGATCGCGCCGGTCCAAGGCCAATGCACGCTCCAGGAGATTCACACTCCGACCCCGTACCACGGACACCCTCTGGGCATATCCGTTGCGCTGAATGGCGAGACATTGCTGGTAGGCACTTCGTCGGGTTCCAACTCAGAGGCCGTTCACTTGCTCGAATATGATTCGCAGGTCCAAGCGTGGGCGTACCGGCAAGCCCTCGCCGGCCCCGACCGGGATGGCTCATTCGGCAGCTCGGTCGCGCTCGACGACAATTGGGCGTTGGTAGGCGCGAGAGGTCATGGCGGCGCGGAAATCCGCTCAGGGGCCGTATACGCCTACGAGTACTCACCTGAGACCTCCTCGTATGACTTTATCTGGCTGTTCTCTCCATCCGATGGAGAAACACTGGATCATTTCGGTGGATCGATCTCACTGAACGGCACACTCGCTGCTGTTGGCGCGGATGGCGACTCCGATGCCGGCGCCAACTCGGGATCGGTCTATGTGTTCAGTCATGCTCCGCCAAACTCGTTCTGGGTCCAGGCGGACAAGCTCACAGCTTCCGACGCCGCCGCGGAAGACCGCTTCGGCACGGCCGTCGCGATTCGCGACGACCTGATCGCTGTCGGAGCGCCGCAGAAAGACTGCGTCGGCCCCGCGTCCGGATCGGTGTACACGTTTCGCCGAGACGCCCCAGATGACACATGGCAGCAGACATGGATACTAACGGCCGACGACGGCGCAGCCGGCGACCAATTCGGCCAGTCCTTGGCCGTCGATCAAGGCACGATCATAGTCGGTGCGCCAGCGCAGAACGCCGCGGAACCGTCCTCGGGTGCGGCGTACGTATTCCGCTTCGACCCCGCGAGCAAGTCATGGGAACAGCGGCAACGACTCGCACCTCTTGATGCCCATGCAGGGCAGGGATTCGGCTGGTCAGTCTCGATCGATGGCGACCGCATCGTTGTCGGCGCGCCAGGAGACGGTATCCTCGGCGTCCCGTTTGGCGCGGTGTATGCATTTCAACGAGAGGACGATTCCGACACGTGGTTCCAACTGGCGAAGCTCACGGCTCCCGACGCGAGGGAGGGCGACGCATTCGGGCGATCGGTGGTCGTGCGAGGCGCCATACTTCTCTCGGGCGCCACGGGAGATGACGATGGGAGCACGAACGCCGGATCGCTGTACGCTTTCCGAAACGCACTTCCCGTTGCCGACTGCGCAATGGCCCCTCTTCCAGGCACATGTTACGCTGACTGCAACGAGAACGGCATTCGCGATACCTGCGACATACTCGCGGGCAGCAGTCAGGATTGCGACCAGGACGCCCGCCCCGACGAGTGCGGGTTTTCCGACGACTGCAATCAAAATGCCGTGCCTGATACGTGTGATGTGATTGACGGAACAAGTCACGACTGCAACCGTAACTTGCGCCCTGACGAATGCGAATTGGACGATGATTGTAATCAGAATGAAGTTCCAGATGCTTGCGACCTGGCCGACGGCACAAGTCACGATTGTAACGAGAACGGCATCCCGGAAGAGTGTGAACCGTTGTTCGATTGCAACGAGAATGGAGAACAGGACACGTGCGACATTGCATCCGGGCTCAGTCTAGACGAAGACGGCAACGGGCTGCCCGACGAATGCCCGCTGCTCACTATAGCGTACGTCGCCCGCAACGCGGACGGAAATCAAGACGGTGACTCCTGGCAAAATGCGTTCAATGATATTCACCAGGCATTGCGCGCCGCCGAACTCTACCCCGGCATTGTCGAGGAGATTCGAATCGCACAGGGTACATACACACCTGCACCGCCGAATGGCGACCGCGAAGCCTCATTCCGCATTACTACGAGCGCCGTAATCCGAGGCGGATACGCTGGACCGGGAAACTCAGACCCCAGCGAGCGCGATGCCGCGCGCTACTTAACTACCCTCAGCGGCGACCTCAACGGCGACGACATCGGCGACTTGTCCGACCCATCACGAAGCGAGAACAGCCTCCGCGTCGTCGTCGTTGATACGGACGCCGCACCCGTCACGCTCGACGGATTTGCGATCACAGGAGGACAAGCAGATGACGACGGCATCGGCACTGGCGCCGGACTATTCAGCACACGATCTTCGCTTTCGCTGATCGACTGCACCTTTCGCAGCAACTATTCAGCAGGACACGGTGGCGGACTCGCGACGCGGTACGGCGACTTGACCGCGCAGCGGTGCATCTTCATCGACAACGCAGCCGACTGGATCGGCGAAGCAATGGCAGAGGGAAGCGGCCCGCAAGGCAATCTGAACCCAAACCCAAATTCGGGTGGAGGGCTGTACAGTTATTCAACCGACGTTGCGCTAATTGGCTGTTCGTTCACGGGGAATACATCCGTCGGCGGATCTGCGATTTGGGCGGCCTCCTCCGCCTGCACGCTCCGTAACTGTGCGATCATCGGAAACCGGACGAAGTGCGACGACGAGTTTGGCATTGTATTCGCCACATCTTGGGCCGACATGGAGGATTGTGAAGTATCAGAATGCAACGGCGGCGGAATCCTGACCTATTCGTCCCTTCGATTGACGAACTGCGAGTTCAGAAGCAACGCCGGGCGCGCCATCGATTCAAGCGTCCCTCCGTACGGATTCCTGCGCGTGAGCGGCTGCGCATTCATCAAGAACACCGTTGGCGACTCAGGCGCGGCAATCCGGTGCAGGGGCGATGAAGCCGCCGAAATCGCCGATTGCACATTCCTCGACAACACCGCAGGCGAAGACGGCGGCGCGTTCTGGGGCATTGGTACGCTCAATCGCTGCCTGTTCACCGGCAACACTGCAACGAACGGCGGTGGGTGCTATCTGAGTGGCGGCGCTCCGTCGCTCTGGGATTGTGCGTTCATGGGCAACGTCGCAGAGGTCGATGGCGGGGCAGTCTACTTTGACGCGCCGACCGCCCTAATCGGTCGCTCGACCCTAGGCTTCAACTCAGCCAATAGCCTCGGCGGCGGCGTGTACTCGGCGGACGGAGTGTCCGTCCTCAGCTCAATTGCCTGGGGAAACACCGATGCCAACGGCTCGGATGAGTTCTCGCAACTATACTCGGCCACGGCAAGCGCCAACGTCGAATTCAGTAACACCCAAGGCTGGACTGCCGAGGGGCTTGGCGGATTCTCCAACATCGATGCCGATCCGCGATTCACCGACGCGCTCGACGGCGACTTGCGTCTCCTTCCTGACTCGCCTTGCATCAACGCAGGCAGCTTCACGTTTTGCTCCCCGTGCTGCGAGACCGACATTGACGGCCACCCGCGCAGCCTGTGCGGGAGGCATGACATGGGCGCGTACGAATTCGGGATCGGTGACTACGACTGCGACCACGATGTCGATCTCGAAGACTACGCGAGCTGGTCCGACTGCCTCTTCTTTCCGAACACCTTCGAATCTTGCGAAGCCTTCGATACCGACGCGGACTGTGACGTCGATCTACACGATTTTGGCGCGTTCCAAGTCGCGATTGGTGGGCAGTGAGTGCGGCGTTACCGAATGATCGCCGGCTCTAGCCAATCGAAGCGGTCTTGAATACCGCCCATGCGGCCGAAGTCGACGAGAAGCTCGATGCGCTTGGCGCCGGACACGTCGATACGCACAGGGCCAACGAGCGTGCCTCTTCCGAGAGAGGCGCGCTCGTGTTTCGTTACGCCGTCAACGAGAATACTGATCGCAACGTCCGCAAGCGGGCCGCTGTCGTCGTCCATGCCGTATGAGGTCACGAACTCTCGGTATTGGCCTGCAAGATCGAACGTCAGGGACGACCGAGCGTGTACGCCGATTCCGCGATCAAACGACTCGCCGCCAACGCGCAGCGGCCGGCCCGTCACGCTACGATCGACCTGAAACGGCCACGCTACGGAGATCATCGGCGTTTCCTCAACGCGCGTGGGCGCTAGTTCGGTCAGGCACTGCCATCGGCCGCCCACGATATCAACGCTGGCGACCGCGTCTTCAGCGGCACGATGCTCGACACCATCAAAAACCTTGAGGACCGCCCCGCGCTTTGACCAACCCAAGGCGCTGCACGTAACGCGCGTGCCATCCGCGAGCGTAACGCGCGCGTGCGGTCCGCCGCGTCGCTCAAGCGGGACGCCCACGATCGAGGCGGCCACAACGTGGTCGTGCGCAATGCGAACCTCGCCGCCGTCGGTCTCAAGCACGAATCCCGCAGAATCCACGACCACGATAACGCCGTCCAACCGATCCCCGTTCGCGACCAACAGCCGGTCTTGCCCGTCCGACGGTGCAGCCAACATCGCACTGACTCGTGCGTCGCCGCCCAAGCGCAGGTTCCGCCAGACGGCCATGTGCTCCAGCGGGATGGGAACAGTGCCAAGGCTTGGCACATGCAGCGCAATCCGCTCATTCTCGAACACTCCGGGAAGCCCGACCAGTCGATCCGCCGGCGCCGGGCCAGCCAGCGTCACGGAAAACGACGAGCCCCGTGTAGGACCGGTTTCCGACCGGTGAATCCGCCGGTTGGAAACCGGGGCAACACGGATGATGTCTTGGATTCCGATCCGTCGCGTTCCCGACGGGGCTTCCAGAACCAAACCGCGGTCGAGCGAAAACGACACGAGCTGCCCGGTGACCGACTTCGAGTCGACCGTTCGGACTTCGACCTCGGTCGCCGACACGTGCGTTGCGAAAAGCAACACCAACGCGGCGCGCAGAGAAATCCTGATTGTCCGTTCAGCGCACATCATGATCCTACTTCTGGAAGATCGGCAGAAGATGATCGGGCATCTGCAGAATGATCAGCGCCATCGCCGTCCCATATTCCTGCCCCGCCTGTCCCCGCCAGTGCCCTTCCTCAGCCTGTTTGCCGACGAATTCGTCGCGGACGGCGGGCCACCAGCGGCCCCAATACGCATCTCCGGCGAGAAAGACCGCCTGCGAAGCGTAGTAGTGGCCATAGTAATAATGCCCCACGCTCTGCTCGTTCGGCGGGACAAACCGCATACAGTATTCTAGGCCGCGTGTTACCGCGTCTCCATCATAAACACCCGCGTATTGCAACGCCGCTACCCCTGCGGCCGATCGCGCAAACGCCGACGTGCCCGACGTGCTCATGTAGCGGAATCCCCCGTCGGGGTTCTGGCTGTTCTGTATGTATTGGATGCCCTTGTCGATGACCGACTTTTCGACGTGTATGCCGACGTTGCGCGCCGCACGGAGTGCCATGAGCTGACACACCGTGACCGAAACGTCCGCGTCGTCACGCACGGGCTGATAACGCCACCCGCCCTCGGTGTTTTGCGTCGTAGCGATCAAGCGGACCGCTCGGCGAAGTGTTTCCCGGACGTCGGTTCGATTCGTCATCCCATAGACTTCCGCCAGAAAAAGCGTCGCAAAGCCGTGCCCATACATCGGCCCGTGTGACGTTTCCGCCGCCAGCAAGCCGCTCTCCGAAGCGTTCTTAACGATGAAGTCGATGCAGCCGTCGACCGCGCCTCCGTACTGGCCGCGCCCCGGCGTGTCGCCGTGGCTGAGATAGGCCAACCCGGCGAGACCGGTGATCCCGACGTGCCGCCCGTAGTGCGATAGCCCCCCGAAAGAACCGTCCTCCGCCTGCTGTGCGGCCAACCACGCCAACCCCCGCTCGACCGCCTGCAGCGTTCGGGCCTCGTGCCGAACGCCCCCTGGCTCGGAAACGTCGTCGTCCCTCGAAACTTGCGCAGCTGCGGGGACCACCGGTTGGAACTCGGTGCCACACATAAGACAGCCGAAAATCAAGATGGTGTACGGTCGCCGTTTCATTCATCACCCTCGTCAGAAAGCGCGCGGTAGTATCGCTCGATCCACTCGCGGTAGGCGTCCAGCGATTGCTCCCGCGACCCCTGGATAATCTCATCGCGGTCCCTCGGCGGCAGATGGCCCCAACCCCGTCGCGTCTCACGCAAGGGACCACGCGCAGAGCCGGCTTGCGCATCCGCCTCGCCCTGGGCAGCTTCTGTTTCGGCGCCCGATGCCGATGGCTGAGAATTGGACTCGCTTTTGCCTGCGGGGCGTCCACTCTTCCGTCGCTTGTCGCCGGCGGAGGATGCCCCCTTTCCGGAGGACTTTCCGCGGGCCGCGCTCTTGATGGCCAACTCCAGTTCCTCAATAGCTAGGCGCTGCAGCGCCTGCGTTTCGAGCCCGGCGTCGTATTGCTTGGCGAGTCGTTCCTCGGCTTGGGACATCCGCTCCAAGACGCGCTGCATCAGGTCGCCGTCCTCGGACTTCTCACCCAGCAGCCGCTCGGCCAAGTCCTTCGCACGATCGTCGACCGCGTCGTTCTGTTGCGCGAGCGATACGCTCCCAGCAAGCGCGCCAATCGCAACGCACAGCAGCGTATCGCGGATGGCCCATGTACGGATCCTCAGAAAACAGACCATCAGTGCTCCTCTCTCGCGTCGCGCACCATCAACGCCATCAATTCCCGCACCTCGCGCTGCTGACGCCCCAGCGAGGCCGCCGCTCGCAGGTCGGCTTCCGACGATTCACCGTCCCGGCCCATTGACGCATCGAGTTCGATCGTCTCGGTGAGAAGCTCGTTCTGCATGGTCTTGAGCATGATCAACTCCGCCGCCGGCGGAATCCCAGGGCGAGCATGCCCTGAGCCCTGCCCGCCCCCGCGGATCGCGTCCACGAAATCATCAGACGGCGGAAGCGATTCCGCTTCGCTCAACGCGCGAATGAGCTGCTCCAACCGCCGCGCGACACGCCCCTGCACGCGCACGAGGTCGTCATCGATCCGCCGTCCCTTAAGCGAATCCCGCGAGTGCGTCATCTCCCCGGCGACCCGTTCCAGCACGCGATCATACACAACCGCACGCCCGAGTTCCTCCCTGACAGACTCGGTCGACTCTCTCGCCGCGCCTTGTTCCGATGCCAGCCTGCCGACCCGCCGGGTGCTGGACCGATCAAGTCGCCCGCGCGTCGCGACAACGTCCACGACTTCCGAGGTGGCTTGATTGATCGAAGCTTGATCGTCACGAATCTCCTCCAGGCGAGTGCGCGCGGCCGCCAGCATTGTCTGCGACGCGGCCGCCGCAGCCCGACGCGATTGTTCTCCCAGAACCTCCATCGCCACGCGCAGTTGCTCGATCGCGTCTGTTTGCGAATCCACCGCCCCGCCGCCCTGTCCGTCGACAAGCAATCGTGCGGCTTTGTGCATTGATCGAGCCGCCCCCCGAACCTCATCGCCCGCATCGGCTGCGTCGTTGATTTCCGAAAGATCGCGCCCCAGTGCATCGGCATTGCGGCGAAGCTGCGTCTGATCCGCGGACTGCTGGAACAGAACCTCGCGCGTCGCCTCGGTCGTCACCGCTTCGCGCGTCTCGGCGGTCAGCGCTTCCTGTTGAGCGAGCAGCTCAGCCACCGCCTGATCCGCGCGTTCCAATCGCTTGGCCAACTCAGCCAGGCGACGAACTTCCTGACCCTCCAGGCCGGTGAGCATTTTCGCAAGCGCCCGCGACGCGCGCTGCTGATCGTTCGACGCGCCGGAGAGACGATTCTCACCGATCGCCGACGCAGCCCGGACCATGCGATCGAAGACCTCGCCCGCGACCGCGGCACGCAACGCACTTTCGATGGAGGCGGTTTGTGCGGTTCCAGCCGAGGGTGCCGAACCGGATGCAGAACGCAAGCGGAGCAGCAGCGCGTCAAACTCGGTGCCCAGCTGTTGCTGCCTGTGCACCATTTGCCGCAGGGACGCCCGCTGCAACTCCGTCAATTCCGCCAGCCGTTTGCCGAGCGTCAGCCGGCCCATGGCCGCCGTCTGACCGCGCAAGCGCTGCTGCCGATCCATCAGGTCGCGTGTCTTGTTCACCAACGCGCGAAAGTCGCTCCAGACGTCCATCCGCCGCACAAGATCGCGCAGCCGCCGCACGGCTGACTCCTGGCGCTCAGCCGCCTCAGCCAGCCGAGTTGCACCGTCGGATCGCGTGGCTGCATCAACACTTTCTTGCAAAGCGCGCGCGGCCTCGGTCATTGAATGTTCGGCTACGTCCGCAAGTTCGCGGCGCGCTCGTCGGACCAACTCCAACGAAGGGTCGTCGTCGAGACCGTTACGTTGCAACCGGCCTGCCAGGTGATCAAACCGCCGCGCCAGATCCACCAGCGTGCCTGCCGCGCCATTTTGGCGGCGGACGAGTTCCAGCAGCGCGTCCTGCTCGATCCGGGTCGGGGATTCCTCGCCTCGGACACCCTCGCGAAGATCAATGCACTCGTCCCGGATGGCCTGCTGTTGAAACAGCGCCCGGCGAATGCGCTCTTCCAACAAGACGAACGCTTCCCGCATCCGCGATTCGAACGCAGCCGCACTAATGACTTTCAGTCGCTGCGGCCCAGACGAACCGACCTGACCGACGCTGTCGCCGAGCACGCGATTGTCCGTCGCGTCAACCGTGTACACAATCGTCACGGGCGGCGTCAGGTTGAGAGATGCGATATCCCAAAGGTGGTCCACCGCAACCGTTACGCCGCTTGGCGACGACCGCGGTTCAGCCCCCTTCAGCAACGGAACCTCAAACGCCCGTTCCTCGTCCGCGACTCGGCCCACCAGGCGCAGCGCGGCGATTCCGAAGTCGTCCGCTGCCCGTACCCGCATCTGTATAGTGCCACCGGGTGTCACTTCCTCCACAGTCTTCGGCTCGGTCAAGACCACCGTGGGCGGGCGATCCGGAGCGGTCACGATGGTGTACGCATCCCGCCTGCGATTGCTGAATCCGTCGCGATCCATCAACTCCACGCGAAACGCAGTGTCCCGTTCGACGGTCCGCGACCCAGCCAGCTCTCGCGTTCGATCGGACACCTGTCGCAGCGGCACGCGCGTTTCACCCGATTCGCCCGATTCCACCACCAGCCAAGCGGCCGGAGTACCGTCACTCATCAGACGGACCGGCTTCGTCGGGCGAACGACTATCTCCGCACGACTGCCCGGCACAGCGGATGCCGCGCCGGCTGAGAGATCGTACTCAACACGCTTTGCACTTTCCGCATAAGCGGGCGGCGCGATTCGGGCGACAACCCACTCCACGTCCGGCCGATGAACGACCGTGATCCGCGATGCCGATCGCTTGGTCGAATCGTCCCCGGCTTCGAACCAATAGGCAGCCCCCTGTGACACCCCATCCACCGTACACCGATACTGACCGTCTGCCTGATAGTGCATGGCCAACGTCGTCTTCTCGCGCTCCTCATCGACCAAATGCACGACGCCGCGAAGGTGTGTTTCCCACCCGCGCCGCACATGCATTCGCAGAGTAACCGACTCGCCGATCGGCACCGTGAGGTCGCCAGTCAACGGCACTACTTCGACGCGGTGAGGCCACTCGGTCACACCAAACGGGCGAACATAGCGGTGAATCCCGATCGAAAACCACTCATGCGATGTGAGCGCAACCCCGGCCAGCGCGCCCACGCCCGCGGCCAGAAGACACAGTCGTACGAGCACCGGGCGAAGCGACAGCGCTTCGCTGAGCGGAAGCTCGGACACAACCCGGTCGGTGTTCACGATCACCTGCCGCATCAGCGCGCCGGAAGCCTCATCGGGCGTCGTCAGAAAGCTGACCGTGCTGCTCAGTCGATCATCCAGC
>JAJDDU010000564.1 GCA_029260155.1 Phycisphaerae bacterium
GCCAGCGTTTGTAGAGATCGAATACGACCTCGCGGAGCAGGTCGTTCTTGCCACTGGAGGATTCAGCGTAGCCGATGTTCCAGCCTTCATTGGCGGCCCATTCGAAAGCGAGATTTCGGACGAGCCAGGTCTTGCCCATGCGGGGAGGGGCCATGACGAATGTTACGCCGCGCTTCTGCACACGCTCGACGAGGTGGGCGAGGTCTGCTATGCGGCCGAAGCATGGCTTGTGTTTTGGGATTTCGCGCATGACCGGAACCATGATCGTGGTAAACGTAATCGGGTGTGAGTTTGCGGGGCGTTTGCGGTGGTGTCAATTGGGAATAAGGGCGTTTGATGCTCCTGGATGCGGAGAGGCGGAGAGAGGGGAGCTGGTGGTCTTTCCGTTGACTCGTAAACTCGAGTGCGTGGCCGAATCGGAGGGTATTCCAGAGGGCGAGTCGATCAAATCACTTGTAGTACCCGATGCCGCGCGATTCGACTTGCCATCGGCCGTCACGCTTCTTGAGGACGTAGGTGGCGGCGCCACCGTGATGGGCCGGGCCGACCTGACACCTGAAAACTGCGGTGTTGCCGTCGGCTGAATATGCGGGGAGGTAGATGCGGGCGAATCCTCTGGCCTTGGGGTATCGCTCGAAGAACCACATTATTTGCCCTCGGCCTCCGAACGTTTTTGAGTCTGTGACCAGTACATCGCTGTTCTTCGGCGAGAATGAGGCGAGTGAGACTGATGCTCTATTGCGTGCCCGAAGACGCGGGAGGATTTCTTGCGGGAGCTTAAACTTTTGCCGAGTCTCGCCGTTTAGTATGTCGTCGGTCAGACCGGATTTGTCCGCAATCGTTGTGTCGAGAAGAACGATCTGGGATTGCGGGGGCGATTTCCGTGGAAGAAACTGGGGGAAATCTTTGAAGGTGATCAGGTCTGTTAGGACGGTTTCGATTACGGCGCGGTCGGTGCTGGTCAGCTTGCTGTCCGGGTTGGGTTTTTGATCTCGAGCCTTGGGGGGAGGAGTCTCGATTTGAGAGGCTGCGGCGATGGGGGCGATGCTCGTGACGAGTGACAACGCGATGGTCGTGAATCTGGGGTCCATATGAGATTCTCCGGTTAGGATTCTGCTGTGCATTATACGGCTCTGGGTTCGCGGGGGTGCGAGTCAAATCGGGCCGAGGGACGGAATTGGCTTGTTGGATGTTCCGGCTAGATTCCTCGCTTCGCTCGGAATGACGGGGGGGGCGGGAGAATTGGGGCTCGTTTTGGGGTGCGTTCGCCTTGTGTCGGGCGCGGGGGGGTGTCACAATCTTGTCCGGCTGGGGTGCCAAAGAGGAGTGATTCATGTTTGTTGTCGGAATTGTGATTGCTGTGATTGCGTCGACGTTGGGTGCGGCTGGAGATTCGCCGCAGCTGGTGATCGATCCGCAGATCGAACGGATGGTACGCGATGTGGATGCGGGCCGTATCGCGTCGCACATTCACAAGCTCGTCTCCTTCGGCACGCGAAACACGATGAGCGAGACCGAGAGCGATACCCGCGGAATCGGCGCTGCGCGAAGATGGATCCGCGATGAGTTCGAGCGGATTTCTCATGAATCGGGCGGCCGACTGAAGGTCGAATTCGATGCCTACCGCCAAGAGCCCGACGGAACGCGCATCGTGAAGCCCACCGACATCGTCAACGTCGTCGCCACGCTCCCCGGGCGTCAACCCGCGAGCGCTGATCGCCTCTACATTGTCTCGGGGCACTACGATTCCATCGCGTCGGACCCCAAGGATTTCACCAGCGATGCCCCCGGCGCGAACGACGATGCTAGTGGGGTGGCGGCGGTCTTGGAGATGGCTCGCGTCATGGCGGGGTATAAGTTTGACGCGACCGTGGTGTTCATGGCGGTTGCGGGTGAGGAGCAGGGCTTGCTGGGCTCGACGCACGCAGCCCGTCGTCTTCGGGCGAAGAAGGCCAATGTGGCGGCCATGTTGACCAACGATATCATCGGCGGTGCGGCGCTTAACGACGGGACGAACGACCGCGCGCGCGTTCGCGTATTCTCAGAGGGCGTGCCGATGAACGAAACCGAAGTCGAAGCGAACATGCGTCTCCGCGCCGGTGGCGAAAACGACTCGCCTGCACGGCAGTTGGCGCGCTACGCGGCGAGCGCCTGCGACGCCTACGTTCGCGACTTCGATGTGATGCTGATCTTCCGCATGGACCGTCTCATGCGTGGCGGCGACCATAAGGCGTTCTGCTCGGCTGGGTATTCTGGAATCCGTTTCACGGAGGTCTTCGAGAACTACGATCACCAGCATCAGAACGTGCGTGTCGAGGATGCCGTTCATTACGGCGATCTGGCTGAATACGTGGATTTCGACTACGTCGCCAACGTCGCGCGGGTGAATCTGTCGACGCTGGCTGCGCTGGCCCGCGCACCGGCGGCGCCGAGTGGCGTTCGGATCGTCGTGGCCAAACTGGGGCAGGGTACGCACGTCCGCTGGAAGGCCAATACCGAACCCGACCTGATGGGGTACGATATTCTCTGGCGGGAGACCACCTCGCCACGATGGCAATGGTCGAAGCGCGTCGGTAAAGTGACTGAGCACTGGCTTCCCTTGTCGAAGGACAACTACTTCTTCGGCGTGGCGGCTGTGGATAAGGACGGACATCGGAGTGAAGCGGTCTTTCCGTCCCCGGCGAAGAAGTGACAGAGAACGAGGCGATTGCGATGGCTACGGCTGAGATTCATCGAGTTGGACCGGACGAGTTTGAGTTGCTCGCAACCCTCCACAGCGAGGTTTTCCGCCCGGCGCAAGACGCGAGTTTCTTTAGCCATCGGCTTGAGGGCAAGCGGAACGCGCTGCTCTTGGTGGCGGAGTTGGATCACAAGCCCGCCGGCTTCAGCTGCGGCTACGAGCTGAGACCGACCACGTACTACAGTTGGCTTTGCGGCGTTCTCCCGGACGCGCGGCGGATGGGTGTCGCCAGCCAGTTGATGGCCGCCGAGCAGGTCTGGGCGTGCGAACAGGGCTACGAGATGCTGCGTTTCGAGTGTAGCAACCAGGCTCGACCGATGATCCACTTCGCCGTTCGCGACGGGTACGACATCGTCGGCATCCGCTGGGACACGCGCAGCGCGGCAAATCTGGTTATTTTCGAGAAAACACTCCATCAACCTGCATAGCCCGCCCCCAGAATCGTCCGATATACATTGGACTATGGCTGAACCCGTTCCAGAGAACTTGCGCCGAACGTACGACATCGTCGCCGAGATGCCCGGTCGCGCCGTCGATGACGCGCTCGCGGCCCTTCTGACCGTGCCCGACCACCCGGTCCGTCGCCTGGCGGTCGAGAAGTTGCTCCAGCGATCGAATCTTGCCGGGCTGACTGCGCTGGTCGCAGGGTACAAGGACTACGACGCCGGTTTGCAGGAATCGGTGCGGGCGAACATCGCCGCTCTTGATCAAGCCGCACGTGCCTGCATCAGCTCGGAGGCCGTGGGTCCGCGGCTGAGCACAATCGAGTTGATCCGAGAATCGGGCAACTGCCGCCTGGCGTACCTGCTGAGCGAAGCGCTAACGCGGCGCTGCCCTCGAACCGTCACCGCTGCGGCCTTCTCCCTCACTGCGCTTGCTCATTCCGTGATCTTGCGCCGAAAGACACATGAAAACGGTCCAGAGAGACGGGCCCTGCGGATTGATGCGCAGCACCTCGCTGAGGCATTGGAAAGAGGGCTCGACTCTTGGCAAGTTCACCACCGAACCGAGGTTCTCGAAGGCGCGATGTTGCTGGTCGATTTGACGGAGCCCGTCCTGTTCAAAAAAGCGGAACAGCCACGATCACAGTTGGCGCGTGCGATCAACACGTTGTTGCAGGCCGACAGCACGCCTGCTATGGCGTCGTTCGCCCTGCGTGCATTGCGTTGTCCCAAACTGAGCGCGGTCGCGGCGGACAAGATCGGGACCGCTACTGCCCATGAGTTCATCGAGCACCTGATCGATGACATGTGGGTGAATGTCGGTCCCGAGAACGCCAACGGCTGCACCGCGATCCGAAAGCTCGCGTGGCTGGACGACCCTGCCTCTGAACGACTGGACCTCAGCGGTGCCCGCGCCTCTAAGGCGGTGCGGCTTGTGGCCGACAGCGGTCTGCCGCACGAACGCAAGTTGGGCGCCTACTTGAAATGGACGGGGCATTCGTGTGTTGCGCTGTCTCGGGCTGCGTTGCTGCAGTTGATACGAACGGACACGCCCAAGACCACGCGTGTATTGAAAGGCCTCGCCGCCTCCGACGATCCGCAGATGTCCCAAATCGCGGTGCAGGAGTTGTTTCGTCGCAACCCGACTGTTTGCCTCCCGTCTGAATCGAATGGCGGGCGTCGCGACGTCGACGGCGACGCGGAATTCGATTCATACTGGCAGCGATTCGACGGCCTGGATGTGTTCAGACGGCAGAAGATCGGACGGCGCCTGCTGGAAACGGATCAAGCGCTCTTCCGAAAACGCATTGCCGAAGCGCTGACCGCAAGCACGTCGCCTGATCGTGAGCGCGCGCTGAGAATCCTCGGTGAGCTGCACTTGGGACACGAGATGCCGGAGCGCATTCAGGCTCTGATTGCGGACCCGGACGACCGCGTTCGCAGCTTGGCTGTCGCGACGCTCACGGACATTGAAGGCGCTGCGGCCATCCGCATCCTGCGTCGCGCGCTTCAGGATCCCGACCCGCGTGTTCAGGCCAACGCAATCGAGGTCATTAGCGACCAGGATATCCGGCGGTGGAAGCGGGATTTGAAGGACCACCTTTGCGTGAAACACAACCGCGTCCGTGCCAACGCGATCAAGGCGCTCCTGCGTCACCGCGACCGCAACGCGGCGATCACGCTCCTGAATATGCTCGCTGATCCGTCGCCGGCGCACCGGATCAGCGCGTTGTGGGTAGTCGAGCAACTCGAACTGGTATCGCTGGTGTCGCGCCTGCAGCAGATGGCTGAAACCGATACCGATCAGCGTATCCGCGACCGTGCGGAACGTGTACTCTGCACGGAGCGATTCGCCGCCGCCGGGCTCGCCAACCTCTCCAACCCCTGTGAGACCGAATCGTGAAAGCACAAGTGTTGCAGATGCCGTGGGAAGCCGTCGGCGACCACTTCCAGCGCGGTGGGGACAGCCGCGAACTGCTGTACCTGACGTTGGTAGTCCTTGCGCTGATTGTCCTGCTGGTCATCGTTCACCGCATGCAAGGCTGGGCCGCAGCACGTACGCCTGCGAACGACCCGCAAAAGCTGTTCCGCAACGTCTTAGCGAAGCTCAATCTCGGCGTTAGGGAGCGTGACCTAATTCGGCACATTGCCCGTGACCGAGGCATCCAACACCCGATCACTTTGGTGTTGTGCCCCAGTGTTTTTCGAGAGCACGTTGCGGAGTGGATGGCTGACCGCGAACGCGTGGGCACCCCGGTACTGGCCAGTCAAACAGAACACCTCGACACGCTGTGTCACTCGCTCTTCGACGAGCCGCTGCGCTAACAACTAACAGCGCTCTGACCCCATGAAGTTCTGTTGGAGCGAGGAAAAGTCGATCAGGTCGACGGTCAGGTTGTCGTCGATGTCGTAGCAGACGCAGGATGGTGGAATCACCGCGGCTGGTCCGGTGGCGCAATCTTGGAACCCGACAAAGTCATCCAAACCGACGAACTGGTCGAAGTTGCAATCGGTCGGGGGGAATCCGGGGCAGAAGTCACTGCCGCCATCGGGCGTGATCAAGATGCTGGACTGCGAACCGTTGAACCAATTACCGAAGACATCAAACATGGCCAGATTGGATGGCCCGTCGTTGATGACTACGTTGTACGTGTCGGGCGAACTTCGCAGCGTCTCATGCTTCGGGCACCTGGGCGCGAACGCACCGGGGATGACGGAGATGTCCGCACCCTCGTGGCCCGTCGTTTGGATACTCGCAAGATTGGCGCAGTCATCGCGAATAATCTGCATGAACAGAGGGAGATCGAGCGATCCGACGCCCGGCACTGAGTACCCGTTGTTGATGAAACTGGATGAAACCAACGAGTCTTTTTGTCCCATCCTGACGAACATCGGCGAGGTCACGTGATGCCGAATGACGTGGCCGGCGTCCGCACACTGCCACTCGGTTCCAGGGTCGTTCGCCTGGTGCCAATCGACGCAACTCTGATCGGCATTCGGGTCGTGGGCTTGAAAGCTGAATGCGAGCAGCGCCTGCCAATCGCAAATGTTGAAGTCGGCGCAAAACGTCGAAGTTGAAATATCGAGATTTTCCAGAGTTGGCGCGAAGGAGGAATCGATCAGGGCGCGAAACTCCAGAGGACATTCATCGCCAGCACACACCGTGTTGTTCGCGCGAAGATAGTCGCCGACACGATCGGCGTTCTGGATGACACCCGCACCGCCCGCCGACGCGCCGGCGAGAATCACGTGCGTTGCGTCGTCGAGGTCGGGCATTGGAACGGGCGTCGGACCCTGTTTATGCACGGGCGCAGGCACGCCGTCGCGTCTTAGGGTGTCCAGCGCGGCATCGATGATTCGATTGCCGAGAAAGTGGATACGGTATTCCACGAGCGGCCCTTCGAGGTCGGTTTGTAGAATGACATCACGCGACACTCCGGTCCACGAATCTGAACTGCAGTACTTGATGAACACGACGTTCCAGTTTCCGGCCGGATTGAGGGGTCTGCGATCGGTAATCCCCTGGCCGTTAATGGCAACCGCCGGCGCAATCGTCGTCGTCATCGCTACCATGCTGAAGCTCGTGTCGAACATACACCATCGCTTTGCGCAGGTTTCGCCCGACCCGCATCCGCCGCCGCCCTGAAGTTGGAAGAGCCAGCGATTGCGATTGGCGGCGCCGACGAAGGGCCGATAGTAGAAAATCGCGGTCGAACCATCGTTGCAGAGTGCGTCGGGAAACACGGATAGGTCGAGTTCGTGTCGTTGAAGTTCCGTACCGTTGGCCAGCCCGCCCGCTACCCCCGCCTAGCCGCACGAGAGTGCCTCGGAAATCATCGGGACAGGTCCCGCTGAGGCCGCTACTAAAAAAGTACTTGCGACAACGACGAAGCAAACGATGCTCTGAAACACTCGATCATGCATTCGATTCGACCCCCATCTACCGCCCGAAGACAATGCGCTATTCGGTTCGCGACGACTCAACTGACAGTTTGTAGATGAACCCGTGCGACCCGACCCGTTGCCCATTGTACGGATTCGGCTACTTGGTTTCGATCCGAAGATCGACGTCAGTGTATGCTCATGGGCTGTCTCTAGCGGCGGAAACAGCGTCCGTCGCACGAGCGGCCGAGGCTTGGAATGAGCCGGGTGCGAGACCCTTCGATTTACTCTTAACCGAACGACGCGCTTGCGTTTGATGACCGAGATCGAGTATTCAATGCGGCTGTGGATGAACACGACGTCAACCCGAACGAAGTACGACCGCGTGCGATTCGGCTGCTGGACGATCCTGCGCTTCGGGGGTCGGTGAATATGGCGCGCGATGAGGCGCTGCTGGAGGCGGTGGGTACCGGGGCGTCACCGTCGACATTGCGATTGTACGAATGGTCGGAGCCCACGATTTCGCTCGGTTACTTCCAGCGTTTCGCCGACTGTGGGTCGCTTCCGCCACCGGCGGGGGAGATGCCGGTCGTGCGGCGGCTGACCGGGGGCGGGGCCATTCTCCATGATCGCGAGCTGACCTACTCGCTTATCGTTCCCACGCAACACACAAGCGCCGGCCGCAAACCCAATTCGCTCTACGAACTCGTTCACGATGCGCTGATCGCATGCCTGGCTGAGGACCATGTCGCCGCAAACCGGGACGGGGCTGACGACGGGTCCGGCGCTGCGAAGGGGCCGTTTTTTTGTTTCGCCCGCAGGCATTGTTACGACGTGCTCATCGGGACGGACAAGGTGGCGGGCAGCGCCCAACGGCGCACGCGCGATGCCGTCTTGCAGCATGGGTCGATCGTCTTGCATCGACGATTCGATCAACAGCCGGCTGCGGAACTTCGAGCCTTCGGCGTTGATGCCGCGGCGCTGCGCCGGCGACTGGCGATCGCCATTGCCGCTCAGCTCAAGATGGACATTCGCGAGGGGGCGTGGACCGACAGCGAGCGAGAGTGTGCTCAATCGCTCGAATCCAAGTACTCAGGAAACGAATGGACGCGACGAAAATGACCGTTGCGCGCGAATCAGTTTGGCCACCGCCATGAACGTCGGGACGGCGGCACGGGATTCGAGATAATGAGCTGCTGTGGCCGCCGCGGTGCCAGGATCTTCTTATCCTGGGCCACCAAATCGAGAATGCTCTGACGCACGAGTTCTCGAAATCGTTCTTGGGCAATGAACCACGGATCGATGTGACGCTTATCGACAGCGACGCGATCCGGCGGCTGCGGCGGGGGCAACTGGTCTTCGGTGATGTCGCGCACGCGGGCATCGGCGTGCGCTTCGATGAGCATCGCGCCGTTCCTGGCGTCGTACAACGTCCCGTGGACGTCGACGATTGTTACGTCGTCTGCGCGCGTGGAGACGATTTCGTAAATCAGGCACAACCCAGCTTGGTCTGATCGGCTGTACTCGACGAGTGTTTGGGGCGATACCTGCCTGTCCTTGCGTGTTGGGTAGGTGACGGGAAACACCTCGGAGATCGACCAGACGTCGTCAAAGAGGTCGGTCCAATCGAACATCTCGTTGGCGGGGTTCATCGCGAGACGCGGAGCAGGAATGAACCCGCTCGGCAAGTAGGCCGGGGTGTCGACCCGCGCGACAGCGAGCGAACAGGGAAACATGCCCTCCGAGCCGTTCGACGTGAGCATGATGTAGCCGTTGCCCGGCGCGATTGACCGTCGGGCACCCGGGGTTGTGGGTCCGGCGTTCGCGGGCAGGACGACTTGCTCGAGCACAAGTTGCTCCTTGGGTTCCTGAAGACACCCGCATGACCATAGCAACGACAAGGCAACGACGATAACCAACGTATCTCTGTTCATGATGGTGACAACCAGGATGGTCCGATCAACCGTTTAGAAACCATGTCCGAATATCGGGTGCGGGAGACGATAACTGCTCAAGAAAACCGGCATTTCGGCCCGGCACGCGAGACCGGCAGGTCCGTGCCGTTATTACTGGACGTACAAGTCAATCCTATTTCGCTCCGCGTGCCGCTCACGTTTTGTAGTCCGTTATCCGATTGCACTGTTGAGACCTCAGTAACGGACTTGGAGCTCCCAATGGGATCGCAGGTTGTCCTTGGTACGAGAGGCATGCTCGGAGGTGGCGCGGCGTCGTTGGTCGGAACCGCGCCGCCGGCCGCCGAAGCACAGCCACACATACTCCGCAAGATTGGCAACGTGTTCTCATTGCTTCCGCTGGGGACGTGGGTGCTTTTTGATATCCTACTGCTTGGGATGGGAACCTATATGGGTTTCCGCCTGTTCGTGGACGGCCGATATCCGTCGCTGGGGCACGTGCCCATGTGGCAGGGCGGCGGGATACTGCTTTCCGCATTCGTGCTTGCGAGCCTGGTGTTCGGGCTTTATGAGCGCGAGACTCTATTGAGTCGCTCGCGCATCCTCACGCGTGTCATGTTGGCCACCGTGACCGCCGTGGTCATCACGCACGCGGTGATCTACGTTCTAATGTACACCACCATCAGTCGACGGGTCACGGGCATGGCCATTGGGTGCTTTGCCGTGGGCGGTGGGAGTACGCGTCTCGTGGCCAGCTACTTGCTGCACCGGGTACGCCGAAACCTGATCCTGGTCGGTCCCGGCGTGCTGTCGAATTCTCTGGTTCGCGCCTTTCGGGACGGGTTCCTGGGTGAGTACCGCCTCATCGGCTACGTTGATGATACCTCGCAATCGCAAGAGACGATTGGCGACGTCCGCTGCCTCGGCAACACATCTGACTTACCGGAGATCAGCCAGCGCTACGCCATCGATGACATTGTGGTCGGCGCCGAGCCCGCCACGAATCCCCACGTGATGAACGTCGCGCTGCCGTGCTTGCGACGCGGATGCCGCGTGACCAACGAAGCCACGTTCTATGAGAAGGCCACCGGACAGGTCCTGGTCGACGAGATCACGCCGCATTGGTTTCTGTTCGCCGATCTTCAGGTGCATTGCCAACGCAGGCAGGCGCTCAAGCGGGCGTTTGACATCGTGCTGGCAGCCATCAGCGGTGTGGTGGCTCTTCTGATGACGCCCGTCATCGCCGCGTTCATCAAGCTCGATGACGGCGGACCCGTTTTCTACAGCCAAGCGCGCATCGGCCAAAACGGACGACCCTTCCGGCTTTACAAGTTCAGGACCATGAGAGCGGGTGCGGAAACCAACGCGGCGGTGTGGGCGACCAAGAATGATCCGCGTGTGACGCGCATCGGACGACTTCTTCGGAATTCGCGTCTCGACGAGCTTCCTCAGTTGTACAATGTGCTCATCGGGCAGATGTCGCTGGTCGGTCCGCGCCCTGAGCGCCCCGATTTCGTCGACAGCCTGTGCGAGCACATTCCCTACTTCAACGAACGCCACCTGGTCAAGCCGGGTATCACGGGTTGGGCTCAGATCGGTTTTCGTTATGGCTCTTCGATCGAAGATGCCAAGCGCAAGCTGCAATTCGACCTCTACTATCTGAAGAACATGTCGCTCGAACTCGACATCATGATCCTCCTGCGGACCGTGGGCGTGTTCGTCCGCGGCGCGTGCTGATTTTCCCAAGTATTCACCGGTTACAAACCGGTGCCACACCTCCCGGTGCCACATACTTGTCGCTATGGCTGCGGGTTGTTTATGCACTCGCCTGCCCATCTAGTCGCCAATTGGCGGAACATGAGCAGGTCAAACGGATCGATGGCGTTGTTGCGGTTGAAATCGACAAAGTCTATCTTCGGACAATTGGGTGTCACCACGTCGTTGACAAACTGGCGGAACTTCAGGAGATCGAACGGTGTGACGCAGCCGGACTGGTCAACATCGGCCGGCAAGAATCCGTAGTCGACGCGGTCCGGCTCGATCACTCCCGGGCCTAGGTCACCGTTGGACTTGATCGGCGTCCCGTCGGCGTCGCAGATGTCGACGGCGATGATCGTGGTCCACTCTTGCAGCGTAATCGACCTGTCCCACACGACTTCGACATACGCTTGATCTCCGCCGACGTAGGTGGCGGAAGTGATGCTCGGTGGCGTGCCGCCGCCTGTTTCCATCACGGTGAATGAAGAGGTGTCGACTTCTGATCCGTCGCATTTGAACACGGGTCGATCGAACCGAAGAAGCGCGCTCGTAAGTCCCGTGTCGAGGTCGCTGCCGTTGCTGTTCAGGCCTCGCGGATCGATGTAACCGCAGCATGGCTGCGTCTCGCCTTCCTCCCCGGTGCCGCAGACGATACGCGGTCCGCTGTCGGGGGTGACATCTGCGATGAACGTCGCGGAACCGTTCGTCCAACGGACGCCGCGAACGTGCAGGCGTTCTGGCAGGGCATCTTCGGGATCGACGATCTCAACCACAGCACCGTTGCACAGACGGTGTAGCTCGCCGGTGACATCACTGCCCCCGAATGCCGCAAAGCCGCTGAAAACAGCGTCAACCGTCAGGACTGCGGGGACGTCTTCGGTCAAGCACGCGAGTTCCTGCGTCGAGATTCCGCCCAACTGGCTGAACAGCACGTGCAACGCGCTTTGCGGTGCGCCGCCTGCGTCGAGATCATCGAAGAACTCCCACGGTGCGCCGACGCTCAGCCAGCGAAGGCCGTCAGATGTGGGATCGCCTTGCAACGGCTGATACCCGTTGACGATGCACCTCTGCGGGTCGAGGCGATAGCCGACTCCCGACGCAACGGAACCGCCCGCGGTGCAGTCGGTGCTGTCAATGGTGACGACCGTTACGCCGTCGTTGTTGACGTGCCAGGTGCCCACAGCCATATCGCCCAGAACCCGGGCTTCAAACTCGCCTCCGCCGGGCAGAGGATCGCACGGTCGCTCGCGTGCGGGAGTGACGCGGTGTGCCGCTTGATTCGATGCGATGGCTTCGTATTGAATCGGCTCGATCGACTGGGTTCCACCGTCGTCGCGGACGCCGGGGACGAAGTTTGCGTCGCCGGGGATGACGTCGGAGTCGTTGTCGAGTTCGAAGACGTAGTGGCCGGTCGCTTCGAGGACTGTGGCGTCCGTGCCGATGTCGCCGGTGTCTATGAGCACTGCGTGGAACGGATCAGCCACTTTCTGAAACGAGATCAGTGGCTGGACCAAGAGGCGCGACGCGAAGGAGCCGCCGATGTTCGTTTCTTGGACAATACTCATCTCCGAGCGCGGCAGGACAGCCAAGTGCAAGTCGTAGCATCCGGTCGGGTCGGTATCGCCACCATCGACTTCTGGGGCGCTCGCGATGCTGCACAACGGGCTGAACGAGAGTCCGTTCGGGTGAGGAGCGCTGGTCTGTCCCGCAGCTGTAACGAGCAAGTAGTACTCGCCCGACAATAGAGTCACTCGCAGCACGGGATCGGCTGCACCGACCGGGTCGTCGTGGATAAGCAAGTCGCCTCGTTTGTCATACAGCCATAGGGAAGCGATCCCATGTTGCCCGCTATTGCACAGGCAGTCCACGCCGGCGAGAGCATCCGCGCGAAGTTGGACGTCACGGTCAAAGCCCAGACTGAAGCGGTAGACGTCCGCGTCGTGGTCACCGAACCACATTGGCACGCTGTCGCATCCCTGCCAGTCGCCGATGATTCCGCCGATTTGTAGAGGATCCCCCTTGGTGAGCAGTCCGAGATTGTTGGCAGTGGCAATCACGTTGTTTCCGTTGGTTCCCTCGTCGTCACCGGGCTCGCAGGGGCCGATGTCGTTTGCGCCGGCCGAGGGCTCGTGGTCTGAAAGATAGTAGTCCACGACCCAGTTTTCCGGCCACTGCATGCCGTCGCGCGTGATCTCCAGATACTCACATCCGCGCAGGTGTCGTCGTGTCAACTCGGTGGGCACGGCGCGGTCTGCGGGCCTGGGCAGAGCGAGGGTGCAGGGGCAGCATTCCAAACTACCGCCCGACACTTGCAAGCAGAGTAGCACGAATAAATCGTCCTCGTCGATGACGTTGTCGTCATTGTAGTCGAAGAACGCGCAGTCTGCTTCGAACGGTTCAGTTTGACCATTGCATACCGCGAACGCGTCGATGTCGTGAATATCGATGACGCCGTCGGGACTGAACACCCCCGGCGGTCCGCCGGGACGACTGAAGTCGCCCGTGCAGCCCCTGAAAGTGAACCTATCCGTACGCACGCTGGCCATGTCCGAGTCGTCCAGCGCAAAGTCACGCGCTACGCCGCTCATTCGCGCGCGTTCATTGATGGCGTTTGCGGGAGGCAGCCCGGGCTGATCGAACATCGCGCCGGGAACATCGATTTCCACCCACGTTCCGTTGACGTCTTCGATATCGAGATCGCAGTCCGTCGGCGGCGTGGCGAACGTGTCTGTTCCGGGGCGGATGCTCGGGGATTTGCAGGAACCGTTCCCGATTCGGAAATGATAACCGCAACCGTCGCCCATGCACTGATTCGGCCCACCGACGATTCCAATCGGTGCTCCGTTGATCGAGACACACAGCTTGGGCTTTCTGCCTTCGTTGGTTGTGACGATCAAACGCGGCCCGGCGGGCTGTGCCTCGATCACATTGTTGCAGGGGCCCGGAGTATTGGCGAAGCCAAGCGCCAGGGCGATGGCTATTTCGTTCGGGCCCAAGCCCGGTGGGAGAGATGCTTCGGAATAGCAATTCGCGCCGAAGAGCGGGTCGGTATCGCAGTTTCCCGTGTCGCATTCGGTTACGGGTTCGGACGTTGGCGTGACGCGGACCGTGCAGCCGCCCTCGGATACGCCTGATAGTTTCAGGACCGTGGCACCGCCGTTCTCGACGAAACCGAAAAGCTCCATGGCCATGTCGGCGAATTGCGGCGGGTCGCCGACGTAGACAGGTCCCGACGTGATCACTCCGAACTGGACCATCGGTTCAAGCGAGCTAATTGGAATGTTCGATGTCGCCACGCCTAAGCACGACTGGCTGGTCGCCGGTTGGCCGGTCATGCCAATCCAGTACTTCGTTCCCGGCTCTGCTATGAAGAACTCGGCGCCGAAGTTGAACGTGGCGCCCAGTATGGTGTCGGCGCCAAAATCGTCCGTTTCGAAGGTGTTGATCGAGAGAATGCCGTCGCCCGGATTGTGTGGACCGCTGATAAAGACCGGCGGAAAATCCGGCGGAGTCGCCGGCCCCTGGCCGGTTCCGTCGTCGTTCCAAATCTGCAAGTAGAATTCGCTTCCTACATCGTCCGGGTCCGTCGCGAAGTTGCTGGGGCCAAAGAACATGCGCGCGGCGACGAGGGGCGTGGATTGGGCAAAAACGAAATCGTCCGCGGTGAGGTAGCCGCCGGATGTGCGGATCCACAGGTGGTCGGTCCCCGCGGGCCAGGGCGGATTGCGGCGCAGCAAAACGAAATCGCCACCGCCTCCGAGCGATTCGCCGTGCGGCAACGTGTCCATGCCGCGAGCTGTGTCGCCGGCGGCTTCGTGTTTCGCGAGTGGGTCGTTCGCAACACAAAGGACCGCGCGCTCTTGAGCGAGCATCGACGGCACAATCCATAGTCCAAGGCCTAAGGCGGAGGTTGTAAGAGTGCGACGAAACGAATTGAGACATGTGCTTGCGTTCCCGTGCATCTTCTTTCTCACTTTCGACCTGTCGGGATGCGTGCGAAGACGTTGCGTGATCGCGTGCATCCGCCAAAGTGACCACGATGGGCTGATGCGTCTGACTACAGGATACCACGCCGATGCCGTCGAAGCGCTGCAGAATTAATCAATTGAATGGAATTTGCGGGGGAGTTGCCGGGGCGCCGTTTCAGAATCGTAAGCTCACGAGGATTTCGAAACTGCCCAGGGTGATCATGTCGCGGTCGCTGAGGAGGCGGCGGGCGACCTTGACCCCGTTGACCTTGGTGCCGTTGGTGCTGTCGAGGTCTTCGATTTCCCATGTCCGGCCTATTGATTCGATGGCGCAGTGGTAACGCGACGCCGCAGTGTCGGCCAGTTGCCACAACGCAGTGTCGCCGTGCCCAATGACCACGCGCTGCGGCGGGAGCACGTTGAAAATGGGCGAAGCAGTGCTGGGGCCTTTCTGAGTGATAAGCGACAGCGGCGGGGGACCGGCTGACCGGGTGGCGCGCACTTCGTCGCGTCGGTCGATTCGCGAGAACAGAAGTCGGTAACCGGCCACATCGATCAGGTCGCCGTGTGCGAGCACAAACTCCTGCACGACGTTGCCGTTGACCTGCACGATGAATGTGCGATCGGCTGGTTTGAGTAGCCATTCGCCGTCGGTGTGATGAATCACGCAGTGCCGTTCCGCCGCCCGTTCGGGGTGCACCGCGAGCAGGCAGCGCGCACCATGCCCGATGGAGAACCGCGTGCCCTCAATCAACGCGAACCGATGCTCCACCAACGTCGGACCCGCGACCACGGAAATCTCGTTTTCCGGCAGCGCGGCAGCCACCATGGCGGCAAGGTGCGCGTCGCGGTCGATTCCGAGCTGCTTGGCCAGCTCGATGTCGTATTCTTCCTTGCGTACGGGATCGGTCAGGACGACGCGTGAAGTGGCGATCGCGTTCATGATGTCTTGGATCGTCTCGCGCGCGTCGCGATCGTGATGATCGTGATAGCGTTTGATGACGCGGAACTGCTTGCGAACTGCTTGGTTGATCCGCTCGTGGTGGCTGCAAAACAACTCGAGGCCGAGCAGGTCGTAGAAGTTGGGCGGACGAGGCCCGGGCGGCAGTTGCAGGTACGTCGAATAGGGGTCGGTCTCGTCGATGGTCATTGGTGGCTTGAAGGCTTGAAGATTCGAAGGTTTGAAGATTCGTGCGGTTCGATCTTCAAACTCCAATCTTCAGCCTTCAATCTCCGGTCTTTAATCATCATTCAACCGTCAACTGCGAAACGGCGTTCGCTAGTTCGTCGAGCGTGACCTGGTCGAAACCGGAGTCCCTCTTGAAACTGGCTTCGGCGCTGACATTGGTAGTGGTTTCGCGAGCCTGTACGTGAATGATGCCGCTGGTGTTGTATTGAAAAGTGACCTCGACCGGCGATCCCTGCGGCAGGCCCTTGGGCAAGTCTCGGATGACGCATTCGCCGATCTGGGTGCAACCACGCGGATCGCGCGTTTCGCCTTCGACTACGAGTACACGCACGATGCGCTGGTTCTCCGCCTCCGTTCCGAAGACTTTGGTGCGCGACGAAGGCAACGGCGTGTTGTTCGGAATGACAATCGAATTCACCAGCCGTTGCTCGCGCGACGAACGCACAATGACGCCCAGGCTGTGTGAGTTTACGTCGCTCAATCGCACCTTCGATGCAACCTCGACGACCGCAGGTTGGAAGATAGAAAGAATGTCCTCGCCGCGATCAGCGGACGCCTCGGTGAGCTCATCCTGTACCATGGACCGCGCCCCATCGCCGGTCCTGCGGATCGGCGAGTCGGCCATTTGTGTGATGGTCGCGTGGATCGCAGCCCCGTGCGCAACGATCTGCTCAGGCGCAGCGGCCATGTTCGGCCGCTTTCCGGAAATACGTTCCAGCATCTTGTGAATCATGGGCATGCGCGATGCCCCCCCGACCAACAGCACGTCGTCGATGCGATCCCACGTCAGCAGTGCGTCCTCAAGTAGCATTTCGATGGAGATTTGGACGCGCGTCAGGAAATCGGCCGTGGTGCTCTCGAAGCGATCGCGCGTGATGGGAACCGCGACGTGCCGGCCCATGTGACTGAGTTGGACGGCCACTTGCTGTGCACTGCTCA
>JAJDDU010000565.1 GCA_029260155.1 Phycisphaerae bacterium
GCCCGAACAACCCGATTTCACCAATGATATGAGAAGCAAACCAGTAGTTACCCGGCGCCAAATCGAAACCGTCGCCCGACGCAACGAGGTCAACATTCGCAAGCCCGCTCGCGACGTCGTACCCGTTGTCAGAGAGATTCAACAACTCGCTACCCGGCGCGCCGCCGTCATCACTCCAGATCATCCAGCGGATACCGTCCGCCTCGAGGCCGCTGCCATTGCCCGTCGTGAAAAACGAGTGCAACGACTCGACACTCCACCCCGGACCAGCCGGCACGGTGAAATCGTCCGCCGCGATAATCGAGAAACTCGCCTCGTCGGGGAAGTCCTGAGAAGCAGCCTGCAGCAGCATCCCTTCGGGTGCGGGCGCCTGCTCGTACAGCACCGATCCCGCGAGCGCAACGCCGGGCATGACCAACAAGGTGATACTTAGAATCGCAGAGAGACCACGCATCGCGACTACCTCCTCCAGAAACGCCTGCACCGACGCGCACGCAGCCACCCATTGACCGCAACGACAGCGCTATCTCAACGCTCTCTCTCTGGAACAGGCTGAGCCCGCAACGCGGGTGGCACATCCCCCCTATATCCCAATCGTCATGGTATCGGTCCAGCCGTCGCGATTCAAGCATTCTCCCTCGCGTCACGGAACCAAATCGCCAGCCACAGCAGGTTTTGCAGCCCCAACGGCACAACCACTTCGGTCTCGGCCGTTTCCGAGCCCCAAGCGCCAGCGCGGGGTCCCGAGCTCATCGCAGTGCCAATGTGGAAACTCGCCCGAACAGATTCCCGCAATGTACGGCTACTACTTCGGCGCGAGCATCTTGGCCACGCGCGATTCGACGTGCAACAGATTCCGCCCCTCAGCCATCTTCACCAGATTGAGCACTTCACTGACGATTGCGACCTCTTCGACTTGCTCGTCGACGAACCACTGCAAGAACCCGCGTGTCGCGTAGTCTTTCTGCTCCTCCGCCACCGCCATGAGATCGTTGATACGCTTGGTCACATAAAGCTCGTGTTCAAGGGCGCTCTGAACAATCGCCTCCAACGATGCATACTCTCCCTCGGGCTTCGGAATGGCATCGAGTGTCACAGCTCCGCCGACGCTGCTGATGTAGTCGACGATTTTCATGCCGTGTGAGTGTTCCTCGGCGGCATGGTGACGAAACCACTTGGACATCTGTGCCAACCCCATCGTGTCCAGCTTGCACGCCATCGCCAAGTACGTGTGCGCGGCGAAAAGCTCATTCGTGATCTGGTCGTTAAGACCCTTGTTCATCGCTTCAGAAATCATCATTTGCGGAGTTCCTTTGGTTTCTCGCTGAGAACAGCGTTCGCTACACTTTTCACGGCCGATCCGACCCACTTCAGGGGCGATCCCCGCCGCCAAAGTGCAATCCTACAAGAAGACCGGCGATTTGTCGTCTGCCCCAGGCGGCGCGCACCCGGATAGGGTTTGGTCGGGGATGTCGGCATCGAGTAGATTCAGCCGGCGTTGCTTGACCGGCCGGTGAAACACCGCCTACGGTGCGACACCGAAGACGTCGTGGAACGCGGCGAAGTCCGCGAAGTCCACGTCGGCATCACTGTCCGAGTCCCCCATCCGCCGCCCGCATAGAACGTTCACCCGGCCAGTTTGGCTTAGATCCAGTGGAAGCAACGCGCTGACGTCCTCGACGCAGAACACGCCCTTCTCCGCCCGGTCCGGACCTACGAGCACAATCGCGACCCAATCCCCGGGATCAGTGCCGGACGGGACGTCAACTCCAATGGCGATGTCGTCGTAGCCGTCGACGTTGATGTCACCCACGCCGGCGGGAACGCCAAGCCGCACACACTGCGAACAGTTGGGGGGCGGGGGGGGTGCCCGACGGGGCCGTTGATGAGAAAACCGTTGCTCCCGTCTAGGTCGGCCAACTCGAACACACCCGTTAGTGACGTTGAACTGCTGCCGTGGACGACATAGACCTGCCCACGCGCGCCGGGCGCGTGTTCCGCAAGACTGGCTCGCAGGACAAGGTCGTCGATACCGTCGCCGTTGAAGTCGCCGATGTGATCCAATCGCCCGCGGACTCATGTCAAGAGAGAATTCAGTTTGTGCGTGCGCGTGGACATCCCCGGGTGGCCCATACGGATGATTGCACTGCCGCTTTATTGTCTTGCGTCGCGCAGGGTCCGATTCGATCGCATTCGCGTTGACTTTTACACTCGAAAGTACTACTTTCGCGACTTGGATTGGATGGCAATTGGACATCCGAAGAGACAAGGCGGGGAAGCATTTCGGAGTTGCTTTCCGCAAACTGGGGTGGTTTGCGAGGTCCGGGGGTTTTGGCAATGAGATACGCTGCATCCTTGGTCGCGATTGGCGCGGCGCTATGCCTCGGTGGAGTCGTGACAGCCGACGTCACGAGTCACAACGGCATCGGCTCGGGGGATCCCAACCCCGTGGACGTTGTCTTCAGCGAGACACACAACACCGCATTCGCGAACTTTCCAGTATTCGACTTCGTTCCCGTCTCGGGTACGCACTTTGACAAGACCTTCAACGACATCCAGCGTCACAACCTCGCCTACGAATACGCGGAAGTCTATTCTCCGCTCGGCCTGGTTTTCCCAATGGCGACGCCGGACAGCATCGAGCCGTTGGACGGATTGGGCATGGCTGTGACTGAGGTCGTCACCAACAACGACACGGCGGGCAAGCTCTGGGGTGGCTACCGTTTCGGCCTGGAAAGTGCCGACGTCTACGTACCCTGTGCGGGGTTCTGCGAGCAGTTTGGCGGTGGAAACGTCGTGGACCTTTTCGCATTGCAGGAAAGCACGACGACGCGTGACGTGCTCGTGAGCGACGTCGGCTTCACCACGCTGGCCGGTGTTGGCAACGTGAGCATTCTAATCTCACAGGATCCCAACGCAGGAAACGGACCCATTGTCGAGTTGACGTTCGAGAACCCGCTGCTCGTCGGCGAGTCGTTCGATCTTGACTACCTCGTAAACTACGCCGCTTTGCCAAACGGAATTGTCACAACCGGATTCACGCTCTTCCAAGAGCCGATCGAATTTAACCCCATCCCCGCACCGGGTGCCGCGATCCTCGCCGTTATCGGGTTCGGCTTTGTGGGCAGCATCCGCCGGCGTTTCTGCTAATACGCCGAATTCGCACCTCGCATTATAGGCTCCACCCTTCAAGTGTACGATAATTCCCACGCGGACGTGTGCGCCACGACGTTTGTGCCAACATCTGGCACTTCTGGTTGACTCCGTTCGATCATCGAGAATGATTGGTCAATGGCGACTCGAACCCCCGCTTCGGGCGGAGGTCAGCCGGCAGTGCGACGACCCGCCAGGTGGTGGGCGTCGCCATGGGGTTAAAGAGGTTTACTTGAAGAATTCGACCCGAGTCATTCTGAGTCCGCGCCCGGTCTGCGCGATCGTGCTTGCCACGGCCAGCATCGTTCACGCCGACCTGCGTGATGATGTCGCAAGCGGCACGCAAACGCTCCCACTCGCTCCGGCGACTCGCGTTGCAAGCGATATCAATACACAGGGCCGTCCTCTAGGGTCGACGGACGGACTTTTCGCCGAGGGTTTCTCGAACCCCTCGCAAACGCCCCTGGCAACTTCGGCGACAGAGAACATCGCGACCAGTCCACTTGTACGCGACCTGCCGGCTGCCCCGGACAGCGCCAGCTTGTTTCTATCGGCGGTGTTGAGTGTCGGAGCGTGGCACTTGGTGCGTTCCGCCCGGCAGATTACCGGCAGTTTTCCGGCATGGTATCACAGCGACGGTCCGCAGCAGATCGGTGCAGCGGTACGGTTTGTGCCCGATGAACACGTCCCGGCGTTGTTTATCCCTATTGCAATCGCACTCGCGGCACCCTCAGTGTCGCGGGTCAGATCCCAGCAACGCCTGCGGCGAAACACATGGATAGCACTCGCAATCGCCGTTCCGCGAGGTCCGCCCCCTCGTGCTCTTAGATCATGTTTGTAAACCCGAATCGCGCCGGTCGGACGTACGACCTGCGTACCAGAAACACAAGACAACAGACACTTTGAGCCCAAGGAACTAGCGAAAGGACCTACGATTATGAAAACCAAGACCCTTACACTGATGGCCGGCATCTTCGCGACGACGTTCGCATCGCTCCCGGTCCACGCAGACCTACTGTTTGACTACGCCGACATCCTCATCTCGTTTGATGCACAGAGCAGCAGCCTGACCGTTACCGAGCACGCAGCCACCTCCCTGAAGGCGACCCATCGCGATGGCGCCGACGTTGTCATCGATCGCGCGGACATTGGAATGGGCGATTTCGGTTTTCTGCTCGATACCACCGTAGCCAACGGCGCCGGCGCGGATGACCTCAGCGTTACCGGTACGATGGCGGGCACGGACAAGACGACGGCGACCGACTCCTACTTGGGGAGCTTCGGAAACAGCGCCTTCGGAGCGGACCTCGATGGCGTTACGTTCTTCGGGGGCGTCCTCACCGTCCACGGTACGCTCTCGGCCGTCGGCACCTCGATCCTCGTGGGTCCGGCGGGCGACTGGGTGTTTGAAGGCACCTCGGACTCACCGACAGGCGCGGGGATCGACGGCGTCAGTGACCAGTTCACCGTCTTGGACGTTGATCGCGACAACCACACCAACGGCACGGTCTTCGTCCTCGAGTCGAGCCTTCCCGTCTTCGCCGACGGGGCGTCGACGCTGGGTTATGGCAATGCAGATGAGTTCTTCGCAGCTGCCCTTTCACACGGCGGATTCTCTTCCACCGGTGGCGACATGAAGGTGACCATCGTCCCGGCGCCCGGTGCCGCCCTCCTGGGCGTGATGGGCATGAGCATGGTCGGCTGGGCTCGTCGCCGTTTGGCCCAGCAATAGCCGATTGACATCACAGAACGCTCACAGGCCCTCCGCCAAGACCTGGCGGGGGCTTTTTTTTAGAGATATCGGGGTGGTTATCGGACATCTTGGACGGCATCGCTTTCTACCGGAACAAAAGTCCGATAAATTCAGCTACAATAGTGTGGATTGGGCTGCGATTGTTCGATGTAATCGTGGCCACCGGTAGACGCGGGGCGAGGGAACGTCCCGTACTCGAAACCAGTGAGGAAGCGATCAATGCGAATCTACCACAGACGCGCGCGCATCAACGTCAAGGCGTTGGTTATTCTGGCCGTCGTAGTGGGCACGCTCGGCGTGCTGGCGTTTGGCGGGCACCATATCCGCAAACGCGTCATGGCCAGTACGGCGTTGGAACAAGGCAAGATGTACGTGGAGTCCGCGGAGTGGGCCGAGGCGTGCAAGCAATTCAAACGATACCTGCAGCAGTACCCCGACGACGTCGAGATCCTGGAGCAATACGCTGGTGCACACTTGGCCGTCCGTCCGCGAACGGCGCAAAACGTGGGCTCAGCCGTCGGGGCCTATGAGCGTCTTCTGAGGCACCGGCCTGGTGACGATGCCCTTAGCGACGCAGTGGCAAAGCTGCTCGTGCGCATGGGTGACCACGAAACTGCGATCTACTACTGCGACAAGCGGTTGGAAGTTGAACCCAACGATGCCAGCGCGAGCGTGCTGAAGGCGAGCGTGCTGCTCTCACGCAACAGGCCGAGTGAGGCGGCCGCCATTCTGAAGCCTCTGGTCGAGCAACATCATCCGGACGCTGTCGACGCCTATCCAATGCTCGCGCGAACCGCCTTGGAAACGGATGACTCGGATGCGGGGATCGCCGCCGCGTTGGTGTGGCTGGACGCAGGCGTAGGAAACAACCCTGGGATACCGGAGGTGTTGGTCGCCCGCGCCGTCTTTCATCTCGACCAGTTCGGACGACGAAAGGCACGCGACGCCCAGCGAGCCCGCGCTGACGTGGAGGCTGCCGAACTACTGAATCTCACGGCGCCGGCGGTGACGCTGCTCATGGCACGGGCGTGGGGCGCCCTGGGTGAACAGGATCGCACCGCCGCCATGATCACGAAGCTGGATGCATTCGATGAGGATATGATCTTGGGCGCAGATTTGGTTCCCGAGGAATTCGAGCTAGGGCGCCATCGTGTTGCGGGAAGCCTGTACCGGCAGATGGACGATCAGGCGCGGATGATCGAGTTGGCCGACTCGGCGCTTGTGGAATTGACCGGGGCGTACAGGTCGGCCTTTCTACCTACCGCAATCGAATTGTACGCGCTCAGTAATCGCGTCGAGGAGGCGCACCGGTATTTGGACGAGTACCGTGCTCTTGTTGAGAAGCTAACGCGCGGCGGTTCTGCGATAAACGAGGGGCTTGCAGTCTTGAGCGCCCGCGTCGCGACGGTGGACAACCGTCCGTACGACGTCATCAAAGAGCTGAAACCTGTGATCGAGTGGAATCCGAGGAATACCGCCGCGTGGAGTCTGTTGGCGGAGGCGTATAGTAAAACGGAGCAGGATGAACTGGCCTTCGAAGCCTTGCAGCAGGCGTCCGCTCGACAGGGCGGCGATCTGGCGGCGGAGGGCAGACTCGCGAGGGCCCATTTTCGTCGCGGCGACTGGTCTGCCGCGATACGTTCCGCCGAGGCGTGCGAGCGCATGGCGTCCGGAGACATCGAGATCCAGCTGCTCCGCATCGAAGCTGCGCTGCGTCAAGAGTCATCTCGGCCCGTTCGCTCCACGGTGATCCCACATCTGGTCGCGGAACTCGTCGCGCTTCAAGAGCAACATCCCGACGTGGTATCGATCCGGGCTCTTTTGGCTGCGACGGCCGAGCGAGAGAAACGGTACACCGAGGCGGAATCAACGCTGCGCTCCGCGATGACCGAATGCTCCGACCATCTGGCGGCCGCCAGGCACTTGGCCGGGTACTTGGGGCGGCGGGGCCGTTCCGATGAAGCTCAGGAACTCTATCAGCAGGCGATCGAGCGCGACCCGAAACGTGTCGCACCGTGGATTGCGGTTGCTCGATACCAGGAAGCATCCGGACAGCGCGAGGAAGCGCAGGCGACACTCACCGCGGCTGTTGATAGCGTGGAAGAGCCCACGCAGCGACGCGAGATTCTCCGAATACTGGCGCGGTTGCGTTTGGTTCATTTCGGTCGCTCCGAAGCGATCGCTTCGCTGGTGGCGCTCGCCCGCGAGGATTCCGCAGACGTCGAGACACGCCTGTTGTTGTTGGAACTTCCCGAAGTGCTTGACGATACCGAGGCCGCCCAGGGGTACATCGATGATGTGAAAGAGATCCAGGGCGATTTCGGGCTCGACTGGCAGTTCCTTCAAGCCCGTGCGTGGCTGCGGAGTGAGGACTGGCAGGCCCATGTCAGTGATATTGACCGAAACCTAGAGTTTTGCATCGATCAAAAGCCGCGATGGTGGGAGCGGGCCGCTGTCGCCCGTGCCGTCATGTACGAGCGACTGGGCAACGATGCCCGAGCCGAGGAGATCTGCCTCAGCGCGCTCGCTGCGGCACCCAACGCGACGAGTGTCGCCGATCGGCTGCTCGCCATCCTGCAGCGACAGCAGCGGTTCGCGGAGGCAAAGACGATCTTGGATCGGTTCGACCGTGCCAACTTGCTGTCGCCGCAACTGGGCGCGTACCGCTTGGGTGTCGCCATCGGGACTGGCGAATACGACGACGCGATCGAGGAGTTGCAGACGCGAGTCGCCGCCGACCCCGAGGCTGCTGCGGAGAGAATCATCCTCGCGCGGCTGCTCTACAAACAGCGCGGCGACGCCGCCTCAGCCCTCAAAATGCTCAATGAAGCGGAGACCATCGACGCCAACGTGGCGGGAGCGGTGGCCGCGCGCGCGGCCATCCTCATTGCTGAAAAGCGATTCGAAGACGCGGAGCGCGTCCTGACGGAAAACGTCGCCCGTCGCGAAGATTTCGCAGCCTATCTGTTGCGCGGCGAGTTCTACGCTGGCAGAGGTGTACACGAGTCCGCCGAGCGCGACTTTCGTCATCTGACGACTTTCGAGGCGTCCCAGGCTGCGGGGTTCCATCTCCTCGGACGTTTCTACGCCAAGACCGATCAGACCGATCGGGCGATCGAAGCATGGGAGGAGGGGTTGCACGCGGATCCACATCGCACCTCACTGAAAACACAGTTGATGCGCGTTTTGATCGACGACGAAGACGCCGCGCGGAATCAACGCGGGCGCGGTCTACTCGCTGAGCTGATCGAGGAACTGCCCAAGAACAGCGCGCTTCGCGGATTGCACGCCTCGCTGTTGCTTGACGAAGGCACGCCGGAGGCCGCCGTCGAGGCACGCACGGAGCTGAAGCGTGTGATTGAGCTGGATAAGACTGCCGTCGCGGCGCATTTGGCCTTGGTCGACATGGACTTCGCCGACGGCAGGATCGACGATGCCATGGAAGGCGCACTGCGCGCCTTGGAGGCCAACCCCGACGAAGCCGTTATCTTGCTGACCCTCGCCCGGCTGGAAAGCGCCAGGGGTAAGCAGTCGCTCGCCCGAGATTATGCGCGTGCAGCGATGAAGAATGACCCTGCGAGTGTATCCGCTTACGTCTTTCTGATCGACGCGGCGCTTGCGCGCGGCGATTCGCCGACGGCGGAGGATCTGTTGGCCGCTGCCGAGCGCAGCGTGCCCGGGCAGTGGATCGTAGAGTTCAAGCGTGCCGAGATTCTCAATGCCGCCGGAGAAATCGATCGAGCAATTGGAGTCTTGCTGACCCTCGCCGAACGCGACGATGTGACCGACCCCGGACGCATCTCGCTCTCGCTGGCCGGGCTCTATTGCAAGAACAACGACGACGAGAAATTCGAATTCCATATCCGCGAAGCGCAGCGTGACATCGCCATGGCACCGGCCGCCGCTCGCCTCCAAATGCAGTGTCTGCTCGCACAGGGCAAGGCGGATGCCATTGCGGCATTCGTCTCGGAGTACCGAGCCGAGCACCCGGATGATGTCGAAACCATCCTGCGGGGCGCGTCTTTGCTGCTGACCACCGGCGATGAACGGCGCCAGCGAGAAGCGTTGGGATTCTACGAGCAAGTTGCGGCCACACTGCCCAACAATGTCGCGGGTCACTTTGGGTTGGCCGCCGCAGCCTATATGCTGGGCGACACCGACACGGTGATCCGTGGATATCGCGGCGCGCTCAACGCCGATCCGAACAACCAGCGGGCGTTGAACGATCTTGCCTGGGTGTTGGCGGAGACGGGGCAGCCCGATGCGCTGACCGAGGCGCTCGCGCTGGCCACACGAGGGGTGGAAAGCTATCCGACCGATCCACATCTCCTCGACACACGCGGTGTAATCTACAGCAAACGCGGAAGCGATGACGACCTGGTCGCGGCAGTCGAAGACTTGCTCCGCGCGATTAAGCTTGCCCAAGGCCCGGTCCTCGCGACCACCCGTGCTCGAGCGATGATCAATCTAGCAGATGCCTACATCAAGCAGGGGGACACAAGCCGGGCACGAACCAGCCTGCAACAGGCTCAGGCGATTCACGACCAAGAGAACGTACTCACCGCAAAAGAACAGGCTAGAATCACCGATCTGTCCGACCTTTGCGTCCGATAGCTTAAGACTTCAAGCCAATCGGTCGAAAACTCACAGTAGAGCGGCCCGCTGAGGACGCACCCCGACGGCTGCGCGGATTTCGCGCGATCAACATCGAGGAACAGTCATGCATCAACGCGCCTGTGCAGTCATCCTTGCTGGGGGACAGGGCAGTCGGCTCAAGCCGTTTACTACCGTCTTGCCCAAGCCGCTCATCCCGATCGACGACGTGCCCATTTCAGAAATCGTCGTCCACCAGTTGCGAGAGGCCGGGTTCCGAAAGATCATCCTGGCGGTCAACCGTCATGAGGGGCTGCTGCGGTCCTATTTCGGAGACGGGGAGCGTTTTGGCTTGGAAATCACCTACAGCCGGGAAACGACGCCCTTGGGCACAGCTGGTCCACTTTATCTGATGCGCGACCGTCTGCCGGAGTTCTTCCTGGTGATGAACGGCGACTTGCTAACGGACCTCGACTACGGGACGCTCCTCGTTCAGCACGCCGCATCGAAGTGTGACCTGACGGTTGCGACGTATCGCCGGACCCAGCAAATCGCCGATGGCGTCATTGACATTGATGAGGGCGGCGGCATCACGAGCTTCCGCGAAAAACCAACCCACCAGTTTTGGATTTCCATGGGCATCTACGCCTGTCGCCGCTCGATTCTCGACCTCATCCCGGATGGCCAACCCATGGGCATGGATGACGTGATTCTGTCAATGCTCCGAGCGGGGTCGTCCGTAAACACCCATCGACACGACGGCGCCTGGTACGACATCGGCTGCCCACATAGTCTAGAGCGAGCGACCGAGGCATTTTCGGAACATCGCAGTCGATTTCTTCCACAACGAGAGGCGGAACTCGAAACGGTTTCCTGACTCGCAGCAGGGGACGACGGGCCGCACGACGACCGCCCCAAAAATTTCTCTCTTTTGAGCGTGGAATCTCACTGCAGAATCTGCTATGCTCCCAGGTGTGAAGCCTGGGGGATCTCCGCAGCCTGATCGGCCTGACCAGATGGCGGGACGCATCAAAACCCAGGTTTATCTGCCCCCACATACCGATTTGGGTAAGCTCTGCGGCAGGGAGGCCTACGGATTTGGGGCGCTCGACTCTGTCGCAAACACGAAATGAACCGTGCGGTTCCCGGCATGGAGCACGCACCTGGAAAGGCCGAACGCGGCCCTAAGAACAACTACGGCAGTCGGAATCATGGAAAAACTGGCAAACGTACGCAACATCGGCATTAGTGCACACATCGACTCGGGCAAGACGACCCTGACCGAACGGATCCTCTTTTACGCTGGCCGCATCCACCGCATTCAGGAAGTAAAAGGCAAGGACGGCGGGGCCACCATGGACTTCATGGAGCTCGAGAAGGAGCGTGGAATCACGATCACCTCCGCAGCCACCAACGTGTCCTGGGAGGATCTTGAGATCAACATCATCGACACGCCTGGGCACGTCGACTTCACCATCGAAGTGGAGCGGTCTCTGCGTGTGCTAGATGGGGCCGTGCTGGTCCTCTGCGCGGTAGGCGGCGTGCAGTCACAGTCCCTCACCGTCGATCGCCAGATGAAACGTTACCGCGTGCCGCGCATCGCCTTCATCAACAAGATGGACCGCACCGGCGCCGACCCCGCCCGCGTCGTATCCGAACTTGAAACCAAATTGGGCCACGTCGCCGTGCCGCTGCAAATCCCCATCGGCGGCGGCGATTATTTTGAAGGGCTCATCGACCTCATCGATATGCAGAAGGTCGTCTTCAGCGGAGATTCCGGCGAACGCGTCGAACGCTCCGAAATCCCCGAAGAACTTGCCGACGAAGCTCAGCGCGCCCGCAGCGGAATGCTCGACACCCTCAGCCTTTACGACGACGAACTCATGGAGGTGATGCTTGAAGAAGGTCCCATCGACGCCTCCCTGATCCACTAGGCTGTTCGCAACGCCACACTCAACCGCGATATCACGGTCGTCATGTTCGGGTCGGCCTACCGCAACAAGGGCGTGCAGTTGCTGCTCGACGCCGTCGGGCGATAC
>JAJDDU010000566.1 GCA_029260155.1 Phycisphaerae bacterium
CGGGATGAAGCCCGCGGCTCGCCAAGAACAGGCGGAGGGAACCGCTTCCCACCAGCCAGGAGGGCTTGCGATGCGAAACCGGCGGGTCGCACCCACTGACAGCACATCCGACCAGATGATGATGACGTTTTCCGCAGCCCCGCCAGCCAAGGGTCGCGGAAAGCGTGCAGCCGCCGCGCCGACTTCACCGAAAACGTCCGAGACGACGAAGCCGCGGGCGGCCAGCAAGCGTGCGACCAAAGCGAAAGCGGGACTTACCGCAGAACACATGGCCTCGCAGCAGCGAGAGATTTCCATCTCGGAGTTCTTCGCCAAGAACCGCCATCTGCTCGGGTTCGACAACAAACGCAAGGCGTTGCTCACCACGGTCAAAGAGGCGGTGGACAACAGCCTCGACGCCTGCGAGGAGGCTCGAATTCTTCCGGAGCTTCGCATCACCGTTATGCAGACGGCGGAGGATCGTTTCCGCGTGACCGTGCGGGACAACGGCCCGGGGATCGTCAAAGCGCAGATTCCCAACATCTTCGGCAAACTGCTGTACGGCTCGAAGTTCCATCGGCTCAAGATGTGCAGAGGCCAACAGGGTATCGGGATCAGCGCGGCGGGGATGTACGGGCTAATCACGACGGGCAAGCCGATCAGCATCGTCAGCCGCACGTCCAAACGCAGCAAGGCCCATCACTACAAACTGGCGATCGACACCAAAAAGAACCGCCCGGACATCATGCACGACGAGGAGGTGGACGTCGACTGGTCCAGCGGAACGGAAGTCTCGATCGATCTGGTTGCTAGCTACGTCAAGGGGCGGCAAGGCATCGACGAGTACCTGGAACAGACGGCCATCGCCAATCCGCACACAACGATTCACTACATCAATCCCACGGGCGACCACATAGACTACCCCGCCGCGACTGACGATCTGCCGGAGGAAACGCGCGAGATCAAACCGCACCCCCACGGCATCGAGTTGGGCACGTTGATGAAGATGCTCAAGGAGACACCCTCGCGTCAGATCGGCGCGTTTCTTCAAAAGGAGTTTTCGCGCGTCAGCCCGACGGTGTGCAAGAAAGTCTGCGCCGAAGCCAAGATCACGCCCCTGACTTGGGTCAAGGCGGTCGACTCGCACGCGGCTGAGCGCATCTATCAGGCGTTTCAGAGTGCCAGGATTATGGCACCCTCCACCGATTGCCTCGCACCGATCGGATCGCAACAGATCCTCGCGGGGTTGCTCAAGGGCTTGAAGGCGGAGTTCTACACCGCGTCCAGTCGCAGCCCGGCCGTCTACCGGGGCAATCCGTTTCAGGTGGAGGTGGGGTTGGCGTTCGGGGGCGATCTGCCCGGCGATCAGCCGGCGCGGCTTATTCGGTTCGCCAACCGTGTGCCCTTGCTCTATCAGCAGTCGCACTGCGCGGTGTACAAGTCGGTGCTCAATGGCAACTGGCGATCGTACGGCGTGCAACAGAGTTCCGGCGCCATGCCGAACGGTCCACTGGTGGTGATGGTGCATTTCGCCAGCGTGTGGGTGCCGTTCACCTCGGAATCGAAGGAAGCCATCGCCGACTACGATGAGATTCGCAAGGAGGTGGGCCTCGCCATTCGCGAGTGCGCGCGGAAGCTGCAAATCTTCATCCGCCGCCGCAAGCGCACGCAACGCGAGGGGGAACGTCGCAGCGTCTTCTTCCGGTACATCCCCGAGGTTGCAGCCGCGCTGAACGCCATCACCGGGCAGAGCAACACGCGGCTGTGCGGCGAGCTCAACGCCATCGCGCGCGAGCGCACGGAGTTGGCGGATCGCGAGATGGACGAGCATGGCCGCATCATCAAGAAGCAGAGAAAGGACGTCCTCGACGACGGCAATACGGTCATCGTCGAGCGCGAAGCGGGCGCAGAAGAGAAACTATTCGACGAGGACGATCACCGCGTGATGGGCGCGAAGAAACGGCGCAGCACTGCTAAGAAGCCCGCCAAACGCGCACGTCGAAAGCGCGCGTCGTGATGAGAGACCCGACGAATCGGGACGCTGCAACGTCCACCCGCAAGAGCAAGAGCACTTAACGCATGGCCAAAAAGGCGACAAAGAAGACCCCGGTGCAACGCGGAAAGAGCAAGAAAGCCGCACGCGGTACCACGCGCGAGAAGATTGTGGGGCTGGCTGAAGCGGTGATCGGCGACATCGGCAAAGCCGAGAACCCGACGATCGACGTTCCCACGCGCACGCTGAGCAACGTGTCGTTCGACAAGCGCAAGGGCATCATCGAGATGGGCGATGCTAAGAGCGAACGCCCGTTTTTCGACCTCGGAAACGCCAAGCGTTTCATGCAGACCATGTTGATGTCGAGTGAGCTGCTCAAGCTTCAGGACCAGCTGAAGACGACCAGCATCCGTGACATGTTCTACCGCTGCAAGCACACCGTCGAGGGCACCAAAGAGGAGACCTTCAACGATCAGGACGAGTCGGACCCCGTGATCGAAGATCTTGAGGTCACACTCGGCGCATTGCGCGAAGAGCTTCGCATATTCGCCAACCCCGACGGCGCCATGGTCGGACCGATGACCATCCGCGATTCCGGCGATGAGATCGACCTATCGCGCATGGGCAGCGGCGGATGGGCTGTCCCGTCGATCGTCGAGCCCGACGTCATCCAGTTCGTCAAGTGCAAAGCCAAGTTCATCCTGCTCGTCGAGAAGGCCGCCATTTGGAGCCGCTTCAACGAGGATCGTTTCTGGGAGAAGCACGGCTGCATGCTGATCACCGGCCGGGGTCAGCCGCCGCGCGGCGTTCGGCGTCTCTGCTTCCGAATGGCCAAGGAGCACAAGCTGCCGCTCTACGTCCTCGTCGACAACGATCCGTGGGGGTACTACATCTACAGCGTGGTTAAGCAGGGCTCGATCAACCTCGCTTTCGAGTCCGCGCGGATGGCCGTCCCGCAGGCGCGGTTCATCGGCATGAGCAGCTACGACGCAGCCGAGTTCGACATTGCAACAAACCTGAGCATCCGCCTCAACGACAAAGATGTCCAACGCGCCAAGGAGATCATGAACTACCCCTGGTTCGCAGGCCGAAACTGGCAGCGCGAGATCAAGCACATGCTCAAACTCGGCGTGAAGCTCGAATTGGAAGCCCTTTCCAACAAGGACTTCTCCTTCATCGCCGACACCTACGTCCCGCAAAAGCTCAAGAAGAAAAAGTGGCTGGATTGAGCGATTCTGAGCCGGTCAAACCGTGTGAAGTCGTCGTTTTTCTTGACCGGCGGGCAACTCCGGTGTAGGCTGAATCTGTAGCGGGGGTCATCTCATTTCCGTGGTCACTCGGTGGCGTGCACTGCGCCCAGGTTTGCGAAGCGTGTCCTTTCAAACCGCGACGACCTGATAGAGGAGGCCAAGACGATGAACCGAACAGTGCTGAGCATTGGCGTGACTGCGGCGTGGGTGTGCGTGGCAAGCCCGCGTGCTGTTGCGCAGGAGTTGTACGAGCTCGACGAGAACGCGATTTTCGCGCAAGGCTGCGTGCCCCCGTGCATGTGCCCGATGCAGATGGGGCTGAATTTCCAGGGCACATTCAGCGTGAGCGGGGGGCCTTTACTGAACACCAAAACCTCGGCGTTCAGGATCGATGACATCAAGTGGTCGGTGGTGTTCGACAACGAGCCCCTGACGATCATGGGCCGCGGCAGCTATCATATCCGCCAGGTTCAGGGTGTGATCGAACACCGGATGATCCTCAAGCTGAAGGTGGGCGATGACCTGCGCCTGTATGACAGTGAGTACGTCGAGGGCGGAGCATTGTTTCCGCACACGATCGACATCAACATCGCGATACCGGGGGCAGACTGCTTCGGGTCGTTCATCCACGTCAGCGCGTCGCCCGTGCCCGAGATCTGCGGGACGATCACCGGCATCCCCTGCCAGGACGCCGACGAGTTCTGCCGATTCCCCGACGGCACATGCGACTGGGCCGACCACGATGGCGCCTGCACGGAGATTCCGATCCACTGCCCGCTCTTCTGGGATCCCGTGTGCGGCTGCGACGGCGTGACTTACAGCAACGGTTGCTGGTCCGACATGAACCAGGTCTCCGTCGATCACGACGGGATGTGCACCGGCGGGGCGTGCCTGACCAGCGCAGACTGCCCACAGCTCGGACCCGACATGGGACAATACTGCCGAAAGGAAGTCGGCGACTGTCGCGGAGGAGGCGAGTGCGCGCCCGTGCCTCAGGTCTGCATCGACGTCTACATCCCGGTATGCGGATGCGACGGTTTCACATACTCCAACCATTGCTACGCCGCCCGCGAGGGCGTCAATGTGGCGCACACGGGGGCCTGCAAGTAGAGGGCAACAGAGGCCACACGTAGTCGGCGATTCGAACGCCCACCTGTCATTCCGAGCGCATGCGAGGCATCTTGCCGAAAAGACTGCTCAGCAAGATGCCTCGCATGCGCTTTGAATGACGGAAGACGCTCGGTGGGCAAC
>JAJDDU010000567.1 GCA_029260155.1 Phycisphaerae bacterium
CGGGCGTGAGGGGGGCGGGCTGCGGGGGTTTTGGGGCTGGAAGTTGGCGTTTTGGTGTTTGCTTGGTTGGGTTGTGGGGCTGGCGACGCATCCTTACGGCGGCTTGGAGGTCATCGAGTTTCTCAGGCTTCAGGTGCTGGGATCGGGTCTGACGCCTGACATTCCGGTCGGGCGGGAGTGGAAGAGCTACACGTCTGCGTGGTTCTTCGTGCGGATGTGCGGCCTGACCATCAGTGTCGTTGCGGTGGCGTTGTGCATTAGGATTCGACTGGGGCCGCGGCTGGAGACCGACGAGTTCGCGCTGTTGCTGATTAACTTCCTGTTTCTGATGCTTGTGCTCAAGGCCCGGCGTTTTGTCGAGTATTGGCCTGTGTTTGCGACGCTTTCGGCTGCGTATCTGGCGCGTCCGCCGCAATGGCGTGACGCAGTTTCGCGGTCGCGCGGGCATGTGGTGACCGCGGCGGTGGGTTTGGGCTTGCTACTTGTGGGGTCATTCTGGTTGCTTCCGGCTTATTACCGGGATGATGCGGGCGATGGTTCGGGGTTGCTGTTTCTTGCGGAATGGAAGCTGTGGGCGTTGCTCGCCGGCTTTGTTGCGCTGGTGCCGATCGTGCGTGCGTCTGTGCGTTGTGGACTCGGGCGCATGATGAGCGTCGCGTATGCGTTGACGGTTGGCGTGGGGTTCTGCGTGCTGGTCGGAACGGTCCTGGGGTATTCTGCGGTGCGCGTCGCGGCGCCGGCTGGCAGAATCGATGTCGGTTGGATGGCGTTTGCGGGGTTAGCGTTTCTCTATGCGGTGGTCGCTCTCTTGGGATCATCGGCTGCGCGTCGCGTTGACAGTGGGAAGCTCGGTCCGGTCTCGGCGGGGTTGGTTGCGACGGCAATGGTACTGGTAGTGGTGGTCCCAGCCGGCGCGATGTTTGGGCGGTTGCAGGGGGATACGAAGTGTCTCTATGACTTGCCGGCGCTGCGTGCGTTGATGGCTGCCTTGGAACGCGAATCCGAACCGGGCGACGTCGTGTTCACGGACGATTGGGACGTGTTCCCCGTGTATTTCCACCTGAACCATCGCAACCACTACATCGTCGGGCTCGATCCGAAGTTCTCTCACGAGAAAGACCCGGTCTTGTGGGAACGGTTCGTGAGCATCTCGCGTGGGAAGATCCCAGGCCTGCGAAACGTGGCGACGATAGAGGGTGGCAAGGTCGTCGAGAAGAAGATCAACGTCCAGCTCACGGACATCCGCGAGCATTTCGGCGCGCGTTTCGTCATCGTTGATCGCGACCACCTCGCGCTGGCGACCAAGCTGGATCGCGCCCCTGATTTTGCGAAGCGCATTTTTCCGGTCGCCGTGCCCTCTCGAAAGCGAGCACCTTACCTACTCTATCAGATAATCGACGATTGACGGCCTGCTGCGGCGGATCGCGTTGTGGCTTTAGTTTTGACAGGGCGGGTTTCACGCGCCGCGATTAACGAATACGCCCTGCGGTTTGACGGCTGGGTCGGTTTCAGCCATACTCCGCGCGGCGGGTGAAACAGGTTCGCTCGCCGTACGCATGCGGATCGCCCGGATGCGAAGGGGCGGCGCGGGAGCGCTGGCTAATTCACAGATGAGCGGGATCGTTTCTCTTCTCGTCTTTCCCTTCTTATGGGCAGCCACCGCAGGAATCGAGACATGTGGCCACTTGGGTTAAGGCCTGTCCCACAATCGGAGAACCCCATCAATGTCGTTTGAAGACAAGACCCTCGCCTGCGAAGACTGCGGTTCGGATTTCATCCACTCAGCCGAAGACCAGGCCAAGTACTCGGAGCGTGGCTTTCAGAACGAGCCCAAACGTTGTCGGCCCTGCCGCGAAAAACGCAGAGCACAAAGCGGTCGCGGTGCCAGCGCTGACGGCGGTGGTGGCGGTTACGGCGGCGGCGGCGGTGGTGGCGGCTACGGCGGCGGCGGAAGTCGTCCGGAGCGTGAGTCGTTCGAGGCCGTTTGCGCAGAGTGCGGAGCGACGACGACGGTTCCGTTCCAGCCGACGCAGGGACGCCCGGTCTACTGTCGCGACTGCTTCCGCGCTCGGCGCTAGATCGCAGGGGCAGTTTGCTTCCTTTACTTTTTGTGCTGGCGTGGCCGTCGGGCTCCAGTTTGCGGGGGTAGTCTGCGCACAGTGGGAACCCGCCGCGGGCGACTGGTCCAAGTCGCACGCCGCTGACTTGCGCGTCATGACGTGGAACGTCTATGATGGCGTTCGTTCGACAAGCGACAAATCGCAGGGTCTGAACCAGTGGCACGCCCTCGCGCGCGTCGTCGCGGGTGTTCGCCCCGATGTGCTGTTGCTCCAGGAGACAGGCGACAACGGTTTCGCGGGCGCGGACTCGGTAGACGACCTGACACTTACCATCGAGCTCTTCCTTCGTGGTGGCGTTGACCCGTTCACCGCCGGCGCGCCGAACGTGGCGTCCTACGTCACGCGGTACGCGCCAGGGTACGACCTGCCGTTCGCATTTGTCAGCCACGCAACCGACGGGCACAACCGCAACGCCGTGCTAAGCCGCTACCGGTTTGTCGATTTGAACGGCGACGACAGATGCGCGCTGAGCGACATTCCTCACGTGAATTCGGATGAGTACGCGCCCGGCGGCGGCGGTGGTATTCGCGGATTCCAAGTCGTTGAGATTGATCTGCCGGATGATGTGTATCTTGGAGACGTGGTGCTTGGCAATGGCCACCTCAAGTCGGGCGGCGGGTCGGCCAATGCGGCGCAGCGTCGCGAAGCGAGTCAGAATATCGCCTACGTCGTGGACTACTGGTTCAACGGTGCGGATGAAGGGATTCCTGATCCGCATAGCATGATGGATGACGATCCACCTGCGACGCGGGTGCTGGATGTTGTGACACCCGTTGTCATCGGCGGCGACTGGAACGAGGATGAATCGACGAGCGCCGGGCGCGGACCGGCTGACTGGATGACGCAGGCGGCTACGACCGGCGGTGAGGACGGGACTGATCGGGACCGCACGGATGCGACGTTTGATTCGGCATTCCACGTGTTTACTGGAGGCCGGGCGACGTTTGCCAGCGCGAAGCTCGACTAGGTGGCATGGCAGGACAGTATCGTGACGCCACGTCGGTCCTTCGTATTTGACACAGACGGCACGCCTGCGTTCGCGCTGCCAGTCGAGCTGAGCGGGTTTCCGTTTCCTGCCGACGCGAGCATGTACGCTTCGGATCACCGGCCTGTGGTCGTGGACCTGAAACTCCCTTTGATTCACGATGCCGACGGTGACGGCGACGTGGATCTCGACGATTGGGCGGCGTTTCAGGGGTGCCTTGCCGACGAACGCGGCGGATTGACGATCGCGTGTGCGGTTCACGACGCCGATCGGGACGGCGACATCGACTTAATCGACTACGGGACATTCATGGTTCGATTCTCCGGGCCATGACGGGTACGCGCGGCATGCTGCACATCGGCGACGTTCGGATCGAGCATCCGTTTGTGTTGGCGGCGCTCAGTGGGTTCAGTGACCGTGCCATGCGGCGCGTGGCTCGGCAACACGGGGCATCGTACACCATCAACGAGGTCGTGCTCGACAGTTCGGTCGTATTTGAGAGCGATTGGCAAAAGAAACTGCTGTTCGTCGAGCCGGATGAGCATCCGGTGGGGGCGCAGTTGATGGGCAGTGACCCTGACGCGTTCGGTGCAGCCGCGCGCCTGCTCGCGGATGCCGGCTACGACGTGATTGACATCAACTTTGGCTGCCCGGTTCCCAAGGCGATGAAACGCTGCCGAGGCGGGTTCCTGCTTTCGGACCCCGCGGCTGCGTTGGAGATTGTCAGACGTACGGTCGATGCCGTCGCGCATGACAAGCCTGTGACACTCAAAATGCGTAGGGGGGTGGACGACTCGCGCGAGAGCGAACATCGCTTTTTCACGATTCTTGACGGGGCGTTCGCCGCCGGTGTGTCGGCTGTCACGGTTCACGGTCGGACCGTTGAACAGCGTTATCGCGGCCTTGCGGATTGGGACTTCATCGGCCGCGTCAAGCGTCATGTGGGAAACGCGCCGGTGTTCGGGAGCGGCGACTTGCTCACGGCCCGCGATTGTCTCGACATGATGTCGCGCACCGGTGTGGATGGCGTGACGATCGCCCGTGGCGCCTTGGGCAACCCGTGGATTTTCGAGCAGTGTCTGGCGCTCGCAGGCGGTCGGGCGTCCCTCCCTCCCCCATCATTGGAGGAGCAGCGTCGCACGATCGAGTTTCATTTCGACGAATCTCTCAAGTACTACGATGCGAGCGCTGTCGGGAAGATCATCTGTAAACTCATGGTCAAGTACAGCAAGGTGCATCCGCGCCCCAAGCGTGTGCGTGATGCCTTTAGCGCCGTGACGTCGGCGAAGGCGTTTCGCGCATTGCTGGATCAGTGGTATCAATCCGGCGCGTAGGCGAACTGCCGGCCGATTGTCGAAGACGGCGGCGCGTGCCATGGGTCATGCTTCGGTTCGGTCCACCAGTTCGACACCGACGAAGTACGCGCCGTCGGATGGCGTGCAGTGGCGGATCACTCCGGTCCCGTGATACGTTGCATCGGGCTGGTGGATGGCGATCGGAACGACCATGTCGACCTCGAATCCCCGGTCACACAGAAGGCCTAGTCCTGCTTCATTCAGGTTCTGGCATGTGGCGTGGACTTCGAACTCCTCGCCGGCGCGATCGCGAAGCCAGAGTTGGACGGTCCCAGGGAACGGCCACCGTTTTTCGCGCCGACGCTCTCGGCCTCGTCGGTCGGACCGTTCCCGAGCTCCAGACTGGAGGAGCGTCTGAATGGTCTCGGCGTTTAGGGCGACGAACTCTTTGTCTTCAACATCAATGCTCACGGGTCACCTCTCGTTTTCAATCACCGCGCAGCATCGCCACGACGCGCGTCGCCCGGTGCCACCCATTTCGCCTCCACCACGCCAACGTCTACTACTCTACGATCCAGCCGTACAGCAATCCACGCCGCCGGGCTGATCGGCAATCTTCCTAGCAGCCTATCAATCGATTCGGCTATCGGAGGGTGACGCTTCAGGTCGACGCTGCGTGTGAACGGCGATGAGGTGATTGATCCGGACGTTGCGACTGTGAGCATCGGTTACCGGACGGGGCGACGGCGCGCGAGACCATCGCGCCGCGCCGCGATTGAGTATCACACGCACACTACCGAGGTCACCTCGGCAATGCTTTCTTTGAGGTTGCGCTCGATTCCCACTGTCAACGTAATCGCACTCGAAGGGCATCCCACGCAGGCGCCGTGCAGCCGCACGCGAACCTCGCCGGACGCATTGACCCCAAGCAACTCGATGTCACCACCGTCGGACCGAAGCGCCGGGCGAATGCGTTCGAGCACGACGGCGATGCGCGCCTCAAGTTCCGCATCGGCGGTTGGCGAAGAATCTCGGTAGGTTGCCATGGACAGGACCTTTCCATTCGACGATTTAGCCGCCGAACAAAAAGCGATTCTACACCAAGTGTCCTCGGTTTTCAAATGTGGTTCTCCTCCCAAAAAGTTACTGACCTAACCCCTTGAAAGACAAGGACATCGGCTCTCCGTAGGCTAATCGGGTGTTTTGACGAACTCCGTTTGGCCTGGAAGGAGAAGCACGATGTCCGCAGGTAGTATAGCA